>JAGCMR010000162.1 GCA_017646305.1 Spirochaetaceae bacterium | reverse complement strand
TCGCATCAATGACTTAGGCTTAAATCCAGAGGATTACTGGTGGTATTTGGACTTGCGTAAGTTCGGAACAGTGCCACATTCTGGGTTTGGACTGGGATTTGAGCGTCTGTTGCTCTATGTTACTGGTATGGGCAATATCCGTGATGTTATTCCCTTCCCCAGAGCTCCCAAACTGGCAGATTTCTAGTTTGTATTGTTGGAAAGGATGTGGCAATTGTGCCACCTCCTTTTTGTCATAGTAAAGGTTGTATGGCGAAAATATAGATAAGGACTGTTATCATGAGATTTGTCAAAAAAACGATGTTCGGAGTAGTTTTTGCTCTCTTTATTTTGGCCTGTGCCTTTATTCTTCTATCTATTTTAAATTTTTATCATGAGCTTCAAGACAAAGAAGCCACGATTCAAGAGTCAAGTTTATTAGACCTTTCTCAATTTACCAGTAACTACATGGATGTAAAGCTGGAGGGATATTTAAGTACTCTTCATGGCCTTTCAGACCTTATTCTTTTAAAAGATATTCCTTGGGAAACTGTTCGTGAACGACTGAATGCCATTGTACAACGGCAGGAATTCCTCCATCTGGGACTAGCGTCTTTGGATGGGCAGGTCTGGGCTACCGATGGAGCGACTGAATATATTATTGATATTTCAGGAAGGCCCTACTGGCAGGATTTGTTGGCAGGAAAGGCTGTTATTACCGATGCTCAGGATTCCTTAGTAAGCTCTAAGCAAATCTTTGTGGTGGCAGTACCCATTATGAATCGGGAAAACCAGGTGGTGGGAATTGTCCATGGAGCCATTGCTTTAAGTGAGTTTCAAGGCTATGAGGATTCTCGTTTTGAAATGAGCAGTTATCTTGTTTTTGTTGTGGATAATACTGGTTCTTTTATTCTTCGTGACCACAAGCATCCTGAAGCTTGGAATTACACTTCAATTTTTGATGAACTGGAAACCATCGGTGATGGGCAGGAGCAAGATGCTATCCGCCGTCAATTGTCAGAAAATTTGGTAGTACAAACAGAAGCTATCATTGTCGGCAAGGAATACATCCTCAGTTTTTCCCCCCTTTCCATGAACAATTGGTATACCGTGGTTTTAATGCCTAAGGACGAAATCAACAAGCACATAGATGTATTGTTAGATGATAATATCAATATTTTGTTGATCTGTGTAATTATCCCCCTAGTATTCTTGTGTCTGATCTTCTTTTTCTTTATGCGACAAAAGGTTCAGATGGAAAGAACCAAGGAATATCAATTACGTGAAAAACTTTTTTCTGATATAGATGGATTTATTCAAGCTGATTTAACTGAAGACAAGGTGGTGTACTGTTCTCAATCCTTAGACTTGCCAGATCTTACCATACCCTTTTCCCACTTGACAGAAGTCTATATTCGTAAGGCTGTGGATGAAGATTATCAGGAACGATTGACGCGCATCCTCTCTGTGAACAATCTTTTTGAGTTGTACGGCCAAGGAATTGCCCGCATATCCCAGGAATACAAGGCTAAGGACAAGGGTGGCAAGTTCCGCTGGTTTCAGTGTGATGTTCACATGGAGTTCGAGGAGGATACAAAGAGTATTATCGTCTATTTTATCCTTCGTAACATCGATACGAAAAAGCAGATGGAGGCTTTACTCAAAACAAGGGCAGAGCGGGATAGTCTAACTGGTTTGTATAATCG
>JAGCMR010000161.1 GCA_017646305.1 Spirochaetaceae bacterium | reverse complement strand
TAACCCCCCTGAAGACCCCGGACAGACCATCCGGTTGATAGGTCGCAGGTATAAGCATAGTAATGTGTTCAGCCGAGCGATACTAATAGGTCGTGAGGCTTGACCATATTATCGTTTCCATTACACTTTTTTTGAAGATAGTTTCCTGGAGATTCTATGGGATTGAGGCTAGACATTGAATGATGTCTAGCCTTTAATTTTTTTGTGATTGTGGAAAAGTTAGCTGCTGTGTACATTTCTTTTTGAAATTGATAATAAATTAAAGTGCAAAATTATAATAATAAGTTAATCAACAAGAAGACGCACACTAGAACCTGTAGATGTTTTAAGTACCTCGAGTTTGTTTGGAATACGATTTTGCATTTCTGAAACATGAGAAATTACTCCAACACATCGGCCTTCTCGTACTTCTTCTAAAATAGAAAGAGCCTTATCAAGGGAAGCTGGATCTAGGGAACCAAATCCTTCGTCAATAAAAAGTGATTGTAGACTAATTCCGCCACGTTTTGAGGTGACAATATCGGTAAGGGCTAATGCAAGACTTATCGAAACCATGAAGGTTTCTCCACCAGACAGGGTTGAACAAGGGCGTGCTTTACCTGTATATGAATCTAGAATTTCCAGATCCAAGCCTCTTGCACCCCTTCCATTTTTTTCTTGTAAAAAATGTAGAGTATATCGATCATCGCTAATTCTTTTTAAGCGATTATTTGCACAAGAGACTACTTGGTCAAGATAAACACCTAAAATCCATGTTGTAATAGCAATTCTTTTTGGATTGTTATCGGAAATATCTATGAAGAGCTGTCTAATTAAAGCTTCTGAAGATTGTTTCTCTTTCCGTTGAGCTTCTAAATTAAGCCATTTGTCTAGTGCAAATTTTTTTTGCTCACATTCTTTTAGAGCACATTTATAGTTATTATCTATTTCATTTATTTGGATTTGTAATGTTTCCTTCTGTTGTTCTAGTAAAGATAAATTACTTGCAATTTGTTCCTTAGTTCCACTTAGTTTTTTTTCTATTTCTGTTTTTTGTGTTTCTAATTTTATACGTTGGTTAGTCCATTCATTTATTGTATTTTGTAGTTGATAAATTAAATCTTGAGTAAGATAGGAGTTAATAACCTGTTCTATAGATGAAAGATCTGATACAGCTAACAGCTCATTTATCTGAGTATCTAGTCTTAAAAGTTCGTTTTTACAGGTAGTAAAAAGCTCACATTGCTGTTGATATCGTGCCGTTATTGCACTTAAATTTCTTTGATTTGAGGAGTAGCTTTCATCGTATTGAATAATACTTACGTTTGTTTCTGTGAGCCAAGTGTTTACTTCTGAATATGCTTGTGGGATAGATGTAGCAACAAAGCCATATTCAAAAGTAGTTTGAAGATGTAGTGTTAAGGAATGCTTTTTTTCTTGAATTTTACCAGTATTAATTGCATTTGCTTGAATTAAAGTGTCGATTTCATTTTGTAATGGAACTTGTAGTTTCTGATTATTTTCTAGTTCAGTTTCTAAATCCTTTTTACGATGTAATTTATTGTTTAATACAAAAATTTTATCATCTAAAATTTTATTTTCAGCTAATAATTCTGACAGTTTAGATGATAAATCGGCTTCATTTTCTGTATACTCAATAGAATGTAAATGTTGAACAAGTTCATTTAATGAGCCTTCTTCCTTTGAAATATGAAGTAGAAGATCATTAAGCTCATTTTCAAGTTTTTCAAGCTGAATTTCCTGTGTAGTGTAATTATAATCAAGTTTAAAACTGTTATTTGTAGAAAAGTGTGCAGGTGAAGGATGATGCAGCGAGCCACAAACTGGACAAGGAGAATCTGCTTTAAGATTTTCTGCAAGTTGTTTTGCATAATTTTGTTCTTTAAGAGTATCTAAAAGTTTTTTTTCATCATGAACCTTTGTTTTTAGAGCCTTTGAAAGAATAATTGCATTATTAATATCTTGTTTTTTTTGTTGAATTCTAGAATTCAATTCATTATAGCGTTGGTTTTCCTTAATCTTAAACTGAAGTTGCTGGATTGTAGCATTATTTTCAGAAATAGTTTTGCTTAGTTGGTGGAATTCTTGAGGTGAACAGGATTCTAATGTATTTAATTCTTGTTCTAATTTATTTTTTGCAAGATTAAGGTGACTTTGTTTGTCTTTTAACACTGTAATTTTATTTTGATTAGAATTATCAATATCTAAAAGTTCATCTAATTCGTTTTGCAATACAAGTGCATTTTTAAGTTCGTGGAGTAAGGTATTGTTTTTTACGTAGATTGCTTTTAATTCAGTGAAATATTCTTTTTGGTTTTCTAGTTGATTTTTTTCAGCATCAAGCTTATGTAACTCTTGTT
Organism: Spirochaetaceae bacterium; assembly: GCA_017646305.1. The sequence continues at coordinate 5,087 of JAGCMR010000161.1, read as the reverse complement.
CAATATCGTCACGTTGTTCTGTAATGGAGTTAAAGTTTTTTGCGATTTTTTCAAATTCTTTGTATTTTAGGTAGACTGGAGTTGCCTTTACAGCAAGGCTTATTTGTTCTTTTTTAGTATTAATATGATTTTCCTGTTGGAGATGATTTGTTAAAAGCTGCGATATTTCTTCAAATGCAATGAATTCCTGTAAGATTTTCTCGTGGGAATCAATGTTTATTTCCGCTGAACGAAGTTGATTTTGCAAATCTCTTTTTTTTTCGGAATTTTGTTTTAGAATCTCTTCGTATTCACTTATTTTCTTTTCTTCTTCTTGTGGATGAAAGCTCCCAAAGTCACGTATTTGTTGTTCAATAGAATCGAGATGCTTTTTTTCTACATCAGCTTTTTCTTTAATGGTTTTGATAAGGGTTTCATAATCATCAAGCGGAAAAAGTTTTAATAGTGTTGTTCGTTTTTCGTTGGAATTTTGCTTTAAGAATTCAGCAAACTTGCCTTGAGGTAAAAGTATGATACGAGAAAATTCTTCTACCGTTAGTCCCATTAATTGTTTTATAGCCTTATCAGTTTCAGTTTTCTTTGTATGGAGCTCTTGAAAGTTAGATTCTTTTTTTTGGAACAATAGTGCACTTTCGCTCTGTGTTGTCTCAACATTCTTTTTGTTCAAGTGAGTAGCAGGAAGAATACGATGTATTTTGTAGCAATTATCATGGTGAAGAAAGGTAAAGGTTATAGAGGCTTCTTCGTTGGAGGAAACAAAATCTGATCGTAGCTCACTTCCTGAAACCTTGAATCGGTCGCTGGGAAAATCACCGTAGAGGGCATAGGTAATTGCCTTAAAAATGGTGGATTTTCCTGCACCAGTTTTTCCACAAACTAAGAACATATCTCCCAGTTGAGTAAAGTCGATGGTTTCATGATGAAAGGGACCAATATTTTTAAGAATCAGTTCTAATGGCTTCATTTAATTTCCTCCAAAATCTTTTTAAATAGCTGTAATTCCTCAGTAAAATTATCAGGTAATTGATCATAAATGTCTTCCATGAAGGCGGTAAAAAGTTCTGGAGTAGGAAACCCCTGTTCTCCAGATTGTTGAATAAGCTTGCTGCGTTGTTCCATGGTGACAGAGCTAGTGTTTACAGCGGAAAAATTCTGTTTGTATGATAGAAGATAGGGATATTGTATTTGAAGAAGACTAATGGGATTTTCCTTAGGAAAAAGATCAGTAGAAGTGATTTCTAGATAAGAATCCTTGTACTGGTTATATTTACCATTATTGTTTTGATAAAAATCCTCAAAACTTCCTTGTAAACGACAAACTTGATGAAGGGGCTCCACTGGGATTTTTGTAACAGTAAGGAAGGTTTTTGTGGGCTGTGAAGATTTACCTTGTTGAATGTCCAATTCAACCCGAAGAAAAGCATTATGGTTTCCTGCCTCGCTGAAGGAATAGGGAAGAGGTGAGCCTGCATACCAAATCTGCTTTCCTCCTGGATTTTGACAGCGATGAAGGTGTCCTAGGGCCACGTAGTCAAAATCTTGGAAAAGAGAGTTGTCTACCAACTCTGCTGTACCGATAAATACTCGCTCAGAGTCAGATGTAGTGCCTCCTTGCGTAAATAAATGGGCCACTAGGACTTTGGCAAGCTGAGGGTGATTTTCCTCGTGATATTGGAGGATTTTGTTAATTGCAGTTTGAGCCATAGCCTGTTGATGGTTTTGACCATCTCCTAGAAAATTAGGATTCATGAAGGGAAGGGAATAAAAGGCCACAGAATCAATGATAATAGGCTCTAAAACCTCCTGAAAGGTGGAGACAATATGAATCCGCTGGAATTTAAGCATGGAGGCAGCAAAGGCCAACCGTCGCTGAGAATCATGATTTCCTGGAATGATGATAATGTGTAGCTCTGGCAATTTCTGCTTGAGCTTTGTGAGAAAGGCATCGAACAAGACAACAGCTTCTGGTGGGGGAACTGCTCTGTCATACACATCCCCTGCAATTATTAGGGCTTGGTAGGGGTGCATGAATAAATCTTGTTCAAGGGAAGTTTGTGAGCACGATACTAGCTCTTGAATGAGCTGATTAAGAAAATGCTCCTGATCCTGAATAAGGGAACGTTCATGAAAGGTTTTTCCAAGATGAAGATCACCAGTGTGGAGAAATCGCATAACATGAGTATACTATATTTTTATTAGGTAGTATAGGTACAGTTATTGAAAGAGCCTTATGGTTTTACGTGATATGAGATTAATATACGGCTTGACGGGATGAATTGAGGTGGGTAGTATTATGGGAAAATAGATTTTAGGAGGAAGAACATGCTGCATATTGGATGCCATCTTTCGTCATCAAAGGGGTTTGCTGCTATGGGAGAAACGGCTGTATCAATTGGTGCTGATACCTTTGCTTTTTTTACTCGTAATCCTCGTGGTGGCTCTGCAAAGGCTGCTGACCCAGCAGATGGAGCTGCTTTAATTAAGCTGTGCAAGAACAAGGGCTTTGCTCGATTGGTAGCCCACGCCCCCTATACTATGAACCTGTGCTCAGCTGACGGAGGCTTACGAGATTTTGCTCTGAACATGATGAAGGATGATATGGCTCGAATGGAGCTGATTCCCGGTAATTATTATAATTTTCATCCAGGAAGCCATACTGGCCAAGGGGTTGAGACTGGAATTGGTTTTATTGTGGCAGCCTTAAATCAGGTATTGCCCTTGGCAGAAAATACGACTGTGTTGTTAGAAACTATGGCGGGAAAGGGCTCTGAAATTGGGCGGAATTTTGAGGAAATAAAGACAATTATTGACGGTGTAGATGAAAAGTTCCGCAGTCGATTGGGAGTGTGTATGGATACTTGCCATCTCCACGATGCTGGCTACGACATTATCAATGACTTGGACGGTGTATTGAATGAGTTTGATCGGGTAGTGGGATTGGAGAGACTTAAAGCCTGTCACCTAAATGACAGCATGAATCCTGCTGGTAGCAGAAAGGATCGCCACGCAAAGATTGGAGAAGGTCAGATTGGCTTGGAGGCACTGGTGAATGTGGTAAACCATCCTGTGTTGAGGGAACTTCCCTTTGTACTGGAAACTCCCAACGAGCTACCTGGCTATGAGGCTGAAATCAAACTGCTGAGGTCAAGATTTTCTTAGTAAAGATAGTGGAATTTGTAACGATAGTAGGATTTTATAGGTTTATATGATATAATTAGTAGATAATAATTATATTATTTTTGGAGGTTCGTAAATGATTCGAAGAGTGATTGTATTGGCTCTTATTGCAGCCACATTGGTTTTCTCTGGTTGTGCTTCTAAGCAGGAAGAGCCAGCACCAAAGGAATTGGATGCCAAGGTTAAGTCTGAAGTTTTGGAACACAAGGGAACAGCTTTAGGGGTAAATCAGCTGCCAGTATGGGTTGAAACCTATATTACAGAGGGTGTATTGGCTGTAGAAAAGCTTTCAAGCTACGAGGGTTCTTACTGCTTTATAGGTGAGGAAGCTGGAACCAATCTTGATGCTTTGCAGGTTTGGGTTTCTTCCTTTGATATTCCCAGTGAGATTGCCGCAAGCGTATCTACCCGTGTAAATGCTTTGTTTACTGGTGCTGCTAGTGGTTCTCCTGATGGTGAATACGGAACTTATTTTGAAAACATTGTTAAGAGTGCTAGTGGTGCAAGCTATTCTGGTGCTCGCAAAGTAAACGACTGGTGGATAATGACTCGCCGTTACGATCCAGACCAGAAGAAGAAGTATGTTGATGAATATCGTTGCTACGTGCTGTACACCATTGACAAGGACTTGCTGGATCGACAGGTTATTGAAATGATGGACAAGGTTGCTTCTGAAACTGTAGGAACAACTGATGCTCAGAAATCAGCCTTTAATAACGTACGTTCAATTATGGAAAGCGAGGGCTTCTAAGAGTTAACCCTGCTTGATAATACATAAGCAAACAAAAAAGCCGTGGATTTACTTCCACGGCTTTTTTTATAACAACATCATTTCTTGATTATAGACTGAACGGACTTTGGTACAAGGTCTGCCTTTCAAAAAAAATGGCCCCCTGGCGGGAGCCATATTCTTCAAAGAAAAATCAATTAGTAAGCGTAAGCTCTTTCGTCTAATTCATCAACCAAAGACTGCAATCTATCTTGATTCAAGATTTCATACAAGGCCTCCAACTGGGCAGGAGAAAAATACACCTCTACAGTGGGAGAAAATACATCTGGCTCATCCTTGTCGGGAGCAGGCAACGCCTTTACCAAGAAATAAGGCCGCTTGTCATTAAAATATTCATAATTAAATTGAAGCTTTGACTTTTCTGTAACACGGGCAACTCCAGTAACCCCCCAGCCAATAGAACAAATGGCCTGAGAATAGCAATTCTTTGAATTGGCCTTTCTATCTGGCATTTTGCCAGCTTCTTGCTCAGCCATAAACTGCACCGCAGCATCGATCATCATTTCTCGATGCTCTGGAGTCAAAATGATGCAAATACGATTCTGCAAATCTCTAAAATACATCTCCACCCGATTAGTCCGTGGAACAAAGTATAATTCAATTTCCTTTGGCTTTTCCTTGTCAAATAACGTTACCCATCCCATTGCATTTTCCAAACGGATAGGTTCATAGTCCCCCAAAAAATCTGGATCAACCGCTTGTTCCTTCGTACTGGTACAAGAAAAGAAAAGCAATCCCGCCAAAACAAAACACAAAGCAGAAGCTTTCCGCCGCATACATCCTCCTAAAAATAACTTTCTTCTATAGAAGATAGAATCATTATTTCCCATGAAATATACCATAAAAAAACAATTCAGTCATCTAAAGTTACATTTTCTAAAGCAATCACCCTATGAAAGTCCGTCCAACCACTAAAAATATTTTCAAAGAAAAAAAACTTTTACCCAAAAAAACGCATTTTTTTTCAAGTTCAACACTATAAGTATTATATAGAAGAAAAATTTTTTGGAGGTTAATGCAATGCTCACAAATACTGAATTAGAAAAAAAATGGGAAAGTTTAACTTTTACCGATGACTTCATTTTTTCTCGTGTCATGCACGACGAGAATATTTGTCGTC
>JAGCMR010000160.1 GCA_017646305.1 Spirochaetaceae bacterium | reverse complement strand
CTTTGATGAATCTGTAAGTAGTGTCGTTACCACCATGGTGAATACTGGTTATTCCCAGTCCCAGGAATACGATGCTGACGAGACAGCTTTGGAGATTATGGCCGCAGCAGGATACAATCCCCACGCCATGACAGAAATGCTCCGTGAGCTGAAGGTTCGTCAGCCTAAGTCTTCTGGTGGCTTTGCTTCTACCCATCCTTCTGCCGACAAGCGCCTGAAGCAGGTACAGAAAAAGCTGAAAAATTATGAGGAGATTTCAGTGCCAGAAACTAGAGTGTTGCGCTACGATCTTATGATGGCTCGCTACTAGGCGGGATTTCATATAGCGTATAGTAACATCCTAATGATGATAAACTAAGGAGGAACCTATGGGGCGGGAAAAAACAAGGATTAAGAGCCATTCAATTCGCGTGGCTGTCATTGTGGCAGTTACGGTAGCTGTGGTACTGGTGCTGGAAGGTCTATCTTTGTTCCAACGGCTAGAAAACATGTGGTACGACAGTCGCATGGTTCGCACCGCCTCCTCCCATGGTCCCTCCGATGAAATTGCTGTAATATTGCTGGATCAAGATAGCCTTGACTGGGCCCAGCAGGAGCTGGGCTGGTCTTGGCCGTGGCCTCGCAGTGCTTATGGCGATATTGTTTCCTATTTTAATCTAGGCGGGGCGGCATCGGTAGCATTTGATGTTCTTTTTACCGAGCCCTCCGTCTATGGCCCCCAGGATGATGAGGCTTTTGCTCAAGCCTGTACTGACTATGGCCGTGTGGTACAAACCGTGTACTTTGATACAGTTCAAGGAACTTCGTCTGATTGGAAGTCTTCCTTTCCTCAGCCTCCCTTAAACAATGATTTTGAAAATAACACAGGAAATTCTTCTCTATCTGATGATTTTACATCTCATGAGGGTTTACTCTTCCCCATAGATTCTATCGCTGCTTCCGCTGCAGTGTTAGGAAATATTACTGGTTCCTCCGACTGGGATAAGGTGATTCGTCGCGCAAAAGCCTATCGACCCTTTCAATCCTATTTAATCCCCACCTTAGGATTGGCTCCCTTGTATGCAGCTGGAGCAGAGGGGCCTGATCCTGCTACAGAGCCAGAGAATGGCCAGCTTTTGAGGTTCCAGCCTTCCTTGGATAGCTATGTTCCCTACAGTGCGGGGCAAATCTTGCAAAGCTATTATGCCATTCAAGCTGGCCAAGAGCCCTTGCTAGAAAGTGAAATGTTTCAGGATATGTACGTGTTTTTTGGATTTTACGCTCCGGGCCTCTTTGATATATGTACTACTCCTGTATCTGCAGTTTATCCCGGCGTGGGAGTCCACATTACTCAACTAGACAATTATCTACAAGACTCCTTCTTGATTCCTGTGTCCTTCCCTGTAAAGCTTTTATTGGTGTTGCTGCTTGCCTTATTGGGAGCCATTCCCCTGTCCTTAGCAGAGGCATTTCGACTCCACAAGCTGAATGTTCTTGTTTCTGTGGCTTGGGTAGCAATTTTTGGCTTGCTTTTTGTGCTTCTTTCTTATGTCATCTTTAGTGCAGGCTATGTTCTTCCCATGATGCCTCCCTTAGTGGCTCTCCTTCTGTCATTTTTCTCTGCCATGCTTGTTTCCTACCGACAGGAAGGACGACAACGACGCTACCTTAAGTCAGCCTTCCGTCATTACTTGAGCCCTGCTGTTATCGACACCTTAATTGCCCATCCAGAAAGCTTGGTGCTAGGAGGTGAGCGTCGTCACATCAGTATTTTCTTTTCTGATGTACAGGGCTTTACCAGTATTTCTGAAAGATTAAGTCCAGAAGAGCTTACTTCCTTGCTGAACGATTATCTTTCCCAGATGACAGATATTTTGCTTGAATCAGGTGGCACCATCGACAAATACGAAGGTGACGCCATCATCGCCTTTTGGAACGCTCCCGTAGAGCTCCCTGATCACGGACGGCGGGCAGTAGAAGCCATGATTCACTGTCAGGAAAAGCTTGCCCAATTACGTCTCGAATTAGAGCAACGGGCAGGTGGCCCCTTTCACATGAGAGTCGGCATTAACACTGGTGAGGCAGTGGTGGGCAACATGGGAAGCTCTAGTCGCTTTGACTATACCATGCTGGGAGATTCTGTAAATCTCGCTGCCCGCCTAGAAGGTTTGAACAAGCAGTTTGGAACTTATTCCATGTGTAGTGCCGCTAGCAAAGAAGAAGCCCAGGAGTTTGGAACGGAGTTATGCTTCCGGGAATTGGCTCGTGTGGCTGTGGTGGGAAAAAAAGAAGCCGTTACCGTATTCGAGCCCATGACCTCCACTGAATATGTAGGGCGGCAATCTGTTTTAGAAGCCTTTTCTCAGGCATTGCAGCTCTTTTATCAGGGAAAAATCCAAGAAGCCTTGGAAGCATTTTCTGCAATCCAAAAAGATGATGCTCCTGCCGCCCATTATGTGGCAAAGTGTCAGGAATTATTGGAAAATCCCCCTGATATGAGCTGTTGGGAAGGGGTGTGGGTGGCTACCTCAAAATAAGTCTAGTTCCGCCAGCACAATAGAGAGAAAGAGAATGACACAGCCAACAATCATTGCTGGAGTCATGATTTCTCGTAAGAAAATCCATGAAAAAAATACTCCAAAAAAGGCTTCCAAGGACAAGATAATTGCAGCCACGGAAGTTGGAGTATGTTTTTGACAAATATTTTGTATTAAAAATGCCAGTAAGGTGCTAAAAATTCCTAAGTACAAGATGGAAAGCAAGGTTCTTGTGTTTGATAATTCAGCAAGGGGTGCCGGGCCGTCAAAAAAGGGAGCTAAAATCCAAGACAGAAGAGCTGCTGTTGCCAGTTGCAATAGGGTTAAAAGGATTGCATCCTCAGTGGCATTATACTGGGCAATGAAAATTATCTGCAGGGCAAAGAAAAATCCACAAAACAAGGTCATTACGTCACCCTTGTTCATGATTAGACTATCATGTAGGGTGAGAAGAGCTACTCCCACCATGGCCATAATGGAAGCGATGATAATCCTAATTCCAGGAAAACGTCGTGTAGCAATCCAGAGAGTCAAGGGTACAAAGATAACATATACCGTGGTGAGAAAGGCATTTTTTCCTGCAGTAGTGTATTGAATTCCAATGGTTTGTAACAGATAGGCTAAGAAAAGACAAATACCAATAATTCCTCCGTGAAGCAGGATAGAAGGAGTTATTTGTTTGATTTTTTTTACACAGAACAAAGCTAATCCCACTGCTGCAATAGTAAAGCGAAGGGCCATCATATACACTGGTGGAACTGTGTCTACAGTATCCTTTACCACCACAAAGGCAAAGCCCCAAATGGCTGTGGTAATAAGCATTCCTAATGAAGCAAGTAAGGTGATAGTATTTTTTCTCAAGAATCTATCCTTTCTCTGGTATTTGATATATTTGAACTATATCCGTAATATGCAGAATTGGCAATGACATAGATGAACAAGAAGCTTTGTAAAAAATTTCGTTTCTTTGCGATAATTTCAAAGATTTGCATAATTACGTAAAAAACTCAAAAATTTGTAATAAAACGCAATAAATGTATTGATTTTCTTTTTGTTTTGTAGAATACTAGGAATAGGAAGTTATTATGACACAGAATGAAAATATGTCTTTGAACCCCTTTGTTCGTTTTTGGGGCGTGTTGGTATTCTGCTTTCTCTTTTTGACATTTTGTATCCTGTCTTTGGCCTTGTTTCATACAGAGCCTTCTGTTTCAGTACAGGATATAGCCGAAACTAGTGCTGCTGTAGCAGAGATACCCTTGATTGAAGACCTGGTTCCACAAGAAGACTCAAGCCTTCCCATTGTAGAAGTTTCTTTTAATGAAAGTGCAGTAAGAAAAACTGAATCTTTTTTTACAGAAGAACTGGCTGATTCCCTCGGTTCTATGGTAACTGATTACGAAAATCAGTTGGATCCAGGTTTGGAATTCTATCGAGCCCTTCCCACAAGAACGGCGGTAGAGTGGTTTTATACTAATGTAACTGGTGATATGGATGTGACTTTGGCTATCCTGCAGGAAGCTGATAAGAATAACATTCCTTTATCTTTAGCTTTTTCCTTGGCATATACAGAAAGCCGATATAAGCCAAGAGCTATTAACAAGAACACCAACGCTTCTATCGATCGTGGTGTGTTCCAGTTGAATAACAAGTCCTTTCCTGCATTGGTAGAGGCCGACTTTTACGACCCCTACATTAGTGCCAAGTACGGATTGGCTCACTTGCGTTTCTGTCTAGATACTGCTGGCAATGAGGTTTCTGCCTTGGCCATGTACAATGCAGGAACAAATCGTGTTCGTAACAATGGAACACCACAAATGACCTTAAACTACATATCTAAAATCCAGACCTATCGTCAGGGTTTAGATGAGTTGTTTGAGTTAGAAGTTATGGCAGTGTATGATCACGCTGGTGATTCTGCCATTGCAATGTTAACAAAATAGGAGAGTCCCTCCTCCTGGACTATCTCCTGAACACACTCTATACCTTGGGATGTGGAAAATTCTATCATGACGGAGTTTCCGCCACCCAAGTTTTTTTTTATTTTTTCTTGGATCTGTTTTTTCGCTTTATCCTTAGAAAAAAATACGGAAAGGAGCTTTTGTGGTGGCTCAAGGCTTAAAAGCGTAATTACCTTAACTGCCTCTAAATCCACATCTGGAATGACCCCACCTTCCTTTTGAAGGGCATGGGCTTCCTGTTGATTGTAGGTTGGAGAAAATTTCCAAGTGGAATATTCACCAGTACTCATAGTTTCTGCAAGAAAAAGGTAGTGGCTGTGTTTTTTGTGAAAGGCTGCAATAAAATTTTTCTGAAAAGGTTTAAGACAATCTTTTTCAAAGGAAAGAGGGAAGTGTTCCAGAGCCTCTGTATCACCTACTTGACCTTCTGCCATAATGCCAAAGCCTACTACCGTCTTACAATCCTTTACACGGCGGGCGGTGTGCTTCATGGCGGCTATATAATGTTTCTGTAGGTAATCTTGAATATTATCTCCTTCCACCAAGGTGTCTGGAGCCATTTTTCTGCCCGCCCAAAAAAGGGTGAACATGGCCTTTAGCTTTTGCTCCTTGTCTAGGGTTTCTTCAAAATTGGCTAGTTGTACTGTCCAAGCTGGAGCGCCATATCCCCCAAGGCTAGAACCCCAGTTCTTCATTACAGGTTCCAAAAACACAAGGATTCCTGCTTCTTCAGCTTTTTTTAAAAGAGTACGTAAATCAGCAAGATAGGCTTCGTTGTACTGATCTGGTGCCTCACCTTCTACATCTTCCCAGAGAATCTGCCAGCGAAGCAGAGTAATGTTGTGTTTTTTTAATGTAGCAAAAAAATTATCAGCTTGGGAAATACTGGGAATAGAAAAATCTTTAGAGTAGGGGGATATGGTAGCCCCCTGAAAAATTCTCTTTTTCCCCTGGCTGTCAACAATATTTCCATCCTGAATTGAAATGATTGCTTCATGCTTCATAGCCTGCTCCTGTAAATTCTCCGTGAATACAAAAATAGACCACCCCAAGAATACTTGGATAGTGGCCTATCTTGCGATTATATCGTTGTAAAGCATAAAATGCTTATTCTGTCAAAATCTTGATAACCTGAGCTTTATCAGTGGTATTCAGGATTTCCTGTCTCTTTTCAGCACTCTTGAACAGGAGGCTTACCTCTGCAAGGAACTGCAGGTGGGGTCCTGTCTTATTTACTGGAGAGAGTGTCATAATGAAAATCCGGCAGGGCTCCTGATCCAAGGAGTCAAAATCTACAGGATTATCGGAAACACCGATACAGGCAACGAGATCAGATACGGTGTCTGTCTTTCCATGAGGAATGGCGATTCCATGCTTCATACCAGTAGACATTTTCCGTTCACGATCAAGCACACATTCTCTGGCGGCATCCTTATCTGTAACCTTTCCGGCAGAAATCAGGATGTCTAGCATCTCATCAATAATTTCTTCTTTTGTTGTGCCTTTGAGATGCAAATTAACAGTCTCGGGTGTTAATACAGTTCTTAAGTTCATAAAATCAGTTTATGCCGACTTGAATGAAAAGTCAAGAAAAAAACTTGATTTTCGTTAAAATTTCCCCTTGTTTCTGGTATACTGAAGCTATGACAAACACAGATAAATTTCTTGCGGATATAAAGAGAATCATCAAACGAAACAGAAGTTCAGGAATAGCCTATGATGGAGTGGAATGTAGTCGTCAAGTAGCACAGCTTTTTTGCTCCTATTACAAGGATTTAGGCGATTTACCCAATTCTATTTCTGAGTATTGGCTCAATACCTATATTGTAACGAGTGGGGAAATTTCAGAGGAGCCAAGTCGGGAGCATCAAGATTGGCTTGCAGATGTACTGGAATTGTTAGCTGGAGAGGAAGGTGAGTTTAAGTCTATTACGCAAAAGGACTGGGTTGCTTTACGTGATTTGATTAATTATGAGGCAGAAGAATTACCTGTAGAAGTGCTTTCTTCTCTCATGGGAGTGCTGTTAGAACGAGGAGCTTTGTAAGTGGCAGCTGAGGAGAAAAACCTTTGTATACCTGAAGCTGTTGCAGCATTGTATGAAGCCTGTACCCTTTGTCCAAGAGCTTGTAAGGCTCCTAGGACTGGTGGGCCTGCTGGTTTTTGTCATGAACCTGCTGTTGTTCGTGCTGGAGTGGCCTGCCTCCATTTTGGAGAGGAGCCGCCCATTACGGTGCATGGAGGTTCTGGTACCATTTTTATTTCAGGCTGTAATCTCGGTTGTGCCTTTTGTCAAAATTACCAGATTTCCCAGCAGGGCATGGGTGCCGATTTAAGTACCAAGGATTTTGCCAAGGTGTGCCTTGCTTTGGAAGCTGCTGGTGCCGAAAACATCAACATTGTAACGGGAAGCCATGCAGTACCTGCCATTGTAGCAGGATTAACGGAGGCTCGGTTACAGGGAATGAGCTTGCCCATTTGCTGGAATTCCTCTGCCTACGAAAAGGTGGAGGTTTTAAAGCAGCTACAGGGCTTGGTAGACATTTGGCTACCAGATTTTAAAACCATCAATCCAGAAACAAGTGCAGCCTTGTTTAAGGCAAAGGATTATCCTCAGCGAGCCCAGGAAAGCATTTTATTTATGGTGGAAAACAGTCCCCTAAAGCTTCAACAGGTAATGGGACGTGATAAAATGCTCCAGGGAGTCATTGTTCGCCATCTGTTCTTACCTGGGCATCTGGATGACACTATTTTGACCTTGGAATGGCTCAAGGCAAATGTGGACAGAAAGGCCTATCTTTCCCTCATGTCCCAGTATACTCCAGTTCCCTTTATGGAGGAGGAAGAAAAGCTTGCTCGCAGGCAAAAGCAATTGTCGGCCTTGGAAAACAGATTAGTTTCTCAAGATGAATTTCAGGATTTACAGGATATTTTAGAAGCCTTTGACTTTAAATACTTGTTCTATCAGGAATTGGTTGAGGATACAGAATGGTTGCCAGATTTTAATCGTGTGCAGCCCTTTTCCTATGAGCTGGCAAAACCTGTATGGCATTGGCGTGAGGGCTTTGTGTAGGTAGGAAGCAGGAAAATCAGCTGATTTTCTACCTTTCACTTTTACCATTCCTGTGGTATAATTTTTTGTATGAGTACTCCTATTGAAATTCCTCGTCTCACAGGTACCGCTATTCCATTAGGTGCCCTTAAGACAAAGCATAGCTGTGGTATCGGTGAATATCCCGATTTGGTGACCTTTGCCTCATTCTGCAAAAAGGCAGGTCTTTCCCTTATTCAGCTTTTGCCGGTAAATGATACTGGAACAGAAAGCTCTCCCTACAGCGCTCTTTCGGCCTTTGCTCTTCATCCAATTTACATGAGTATTGAAGCTCTTCCTGAATATAAGACAGCTTCCGCTGAGGTAAAAAAGGCAGTAAAGGCCCTGCATCAAGTTCATGATGATGCACCTCGTTTTGATTACCGTCAGTTACGATACGGAAAATGCAATGTGCTGAAGATGCTTTATGAGGAAAAGAAGCTTGATATTGCCCAGCTGTGGAGTGATTCTGATTCCGATTTACGCACTTGGTTTGCCAAGAATCAGTGGGTGGTGGAATATGCCGTATTCTTGGAATTAAAGTGGGAGTTCATGGAGGCTTCTTGGAGACAGTGGCCTATAAAATTCAGCTCCATGAAGCAGGATAAAATTCTTGCTCGCTGGGAAGATAAGGCACTACAGGAAGCCCATTTGTTCCATGTATGGGTGCAGTGGCGTGCCTTTGAACAATTCCATCAGGCAGCTCAGGCAGTGCAGGAAAAGGGAATTTTGCTGAAGGGTGATATTCCCATTATGATGAACGAGGATTCAGCCGATGCTTGGGCTCATCCAGAGTTCTTTGATGACACCATGCGGGCAGGTTCTCCTCCAGATGGCTTTAATCCCACTGGTCAGAACTGGGGCTTTCCCGTGTATCGCTGGAAGAATCTTGCAAAGTCAGATTATTCTTGGTGGAAAAATCGTTTGGTCTGTGCCAGCAATTTTTATCAAGCTTACCGCATAGATCACGTGCTGGGCTTTTTCCGCATTTGGGAAACCTCCAGCCGAGAAACCACCGCCATTCTGGGCCGCACCGAACCTTCTGCCCCCATCACCCTTGCTGAGCTGGAAAAAGCCGGCTTTGACAAGGATAGAATCCGCTGGCTTTCTCAGCCCCACGTTCCCACTCGTGCCATTGAGGACGTGAACAACAACGATTACCTGGGAACCCACGGCTATCTTCATCTGCTGATGGATAGAATCGGTGAAGAAGAATTGTGGCTTTTCAAGGATGAAATTACTGGAGACCGAGACATTCTGGAGCGGGAGGACATTCCTGAACCAGTGCGCCATCGTCTGGCTGAATTCTGGCGAAATAGAACACTGCTTCCTTTGGGAAAAGACAAGTTCTTGCCCCTGTGGACGTACCGAGATACTACTGCTTGGAAAAGTCTTTCTGAGCAAGAGCAGGAGAGCCTAGACAAGTTAATTGCCACCAAGCAGAAAAAGCAGGAGACCTTGTGGGAAAAACAGGCTCGCACCTTGTTGGGAGAATTGACTTTTGCCACAGAGATGATTGCCTGTGCCGAGGATTTGGGAGCAAATCCTGAGTCTGTGCCTCGGGTTTTAGATGATCTTTCCATTCTGCGGTTGTGCGTTGTTCGTTGGTATCGCCAGTGGCAGGATGAGGGGCAGCCCTTTGTGGATTTTGCCGATTATCCAGTAAAAAGCGTAGTAACAGCCTCTGTCCACGATTCTTCTACCCTGCGTTTGTGGTGGCTTACAGAACAGGATGCAGAGGCCTTTTATCGGGACTTTCCCCCAGAAGAGGCTGAAGGTGACATTGAGGTAGGCATTTACACACCAGAAACTGCCCGATACCTATTGTCTCGTATAGCTACAAGTGCTAGTAATTTCTGTATCCATCCTATTCAGGATTTCTTGGCATTGCAGGCTACCTATTACAACAGCGATCCTCAGCAGGAACGGGTGAATGTACCTGGCAGTGTAAATGAATTCAACTGGACCTATCGCTTGCCAGTGCTAGTAGAAGAGCTTGTTCAAGACAAGGAGTTGCAGTCTGCCATTAAGGATGTGGTAGCCATTCATAAAAAGGCAAAGGTTCCTAAAAAAGTTTGTGCTAAGAAAAAATCCTAGGTCAGTATTGATGAAGAGCTTTGAGGAAGGAGAGTATAAATGATGAAGTTTGGAAGGAACAACGGTGGACTTTCTGTTTTTGAAGGCGAGTTTTCTCTGTTTGGTAAGGGTTGTACCATAAATGAATTTCATATTTCACGGGAAGTTCGAGATAAATGTGATTTTGATGAAAGTCTCTTTGCTTCTACAGGAAATGTGATTCTTTCCAATACCAAGGCAGTGCGTCTCTTTGCCAAAAAGCTCAACGATATGATTGCCCAACAGATTCCAGACCCTGTGGAAGCTGGTAAGCTTATGGTAAAGGCTGGTCAGCTGAATGCTATGGGACTTATTGACGAGATTTTTCATTATGTTTGTGCCATGTTCCGTCGGGATATCAAGGTTACTGCCTTTGATGAGATTTTGAACCAGCTTGATGAGGAATTTGGACAGGAAGCAATTAACGGTCTTTTGACAGCCTTTAACAAGGAATTTCCTCCCACTGCCATCTATCGTCATCAGGTGGAGGAAGCTGCCTATCTTGCAGATAGCGGCCTTGATCCTGTAACTGGTGCAACGCGTTCCAATCGTGCTAGCACCTTGGAAGAATTGGTGCTTTTGCGGCTGGCCAACGAGAACCCTGCCTTTGAGCCCTTTTACCTCATGTTTGGGGATGATAAGCTCAAGGCAAGCTTTTTGTATGACATAGTGTGGACTCGTATTCGAGAGTATTTTGCAGCCCAGCCTGGATTTGGCCCCAACGGCGTAGATTTGATTTCCATGCTGAAGGAGCCTGTAGTCTTTAGTCCCCACAGCTTGAAAGGTCAGCTTGATTATATCCGCACCCACTGGCAATCCTTGTTGGGAGAATGGCTTTCTCGACTCTTGTCTGGAATGGACATGATTAGCGAGGAAGAAAAGGCTGCCTGGGCTCCCTTGAATATTGATCCCGCTGCTGGAATTGACATGGAGCCCTATAGCTACGATTCCTTGATGAAGGAGTACGAGCGCTTTAGCCCCGACCGTGACTGGATGCCCAAGGTGGTGCTGATGGCAAAGACGGTG
>JAGCMR010000159.1 GCA_017646305.1 Spirochaetaceae bacterium | reverse complement strand
TTGAGAAGATAGAGGTTTGCCACATACAAGCCTGTGGGAGAATATTCTCTGGTGGAAAAACTTACTTCCTCAAAGCCTGCATCAGAAAGCTGTAGCTGATGGCTGTACAAGGTGGAGCCACTAGAATCTGTAACCACCAGCTCCAAGGGTAATCCCCGCAGGTTCAAGTTCCAGTCACCAGACTTTACAATGAGTCCTAGATTTACCGTATCTCCGGGGCGATACATTCCTCGGTCTGAGAACATATAGGCAGAAACCTTGGTGGCCTCTGTTGCCCCGTAAACACCTCCTACGTCAAAGTTGGAGTAATCCAAGGTACGGCCTCGCTGGGAATAGGGCATAAAGGACAGGTCGTTTGCTGTTTCCACAATGAAGGCAGTGGGACTATGTTCATCCCGGTAGTTGGTAAGACTGGGCAGGTGAGCGTGACCATCGCTGGAGGCTCTGGTGGAAACAAGGGTATTTCCGTTTAAGCCAATAACACGAACGGTGGCATTGGGAACGGGACGACCTGTGGCAATGGACTGAACGAACACATCGTAGCTAAAGTCTGAGTTCCGCTTTACAAAAAAGCCTAAATCTGTCACCAAAATAAATCGTTTATCAGATATATTTCCCTTATACTGCTTTGCTTCAAAAATAAATAGTCCGTTTGTCAGGTTGCGAGCAGGGGCATTTTTCAGCTGGTTGGAAAAATCATAAGAGAAATAAGAGATTTCTTCCTTGCTGGCATCAGGAACAACGTAACGACTGGTAATTGTCTCTGAAATGTTATCTTCGTCAAAATTGTAGCTGGAGAACTCAAAGTTCTTCATATTCTGGTTGGACATGGACACCAAATGGTTCACATCCTTGGGCATAATACGAGACAGAGAATACTCCACCTCAGAAACGCCACGGGAATAGAGGGCCATCTTCTTGCTGCCAGCCAGAGAAAGTATGGTACCCTCTGATAAAATTCCCAATTCTGTGGGATATTCCTTTACCCGAACTATGGTTTCATAGGTGTCAGAATATTTGTAACCTCCTAAAAAGTCCAAATCTCCCGAAATCTTTACATACAGATAACGGTTTGGCTCTGCGTCAAAGGTAAAGCTATTTAAAGTGGCATGTTTTTCTTCTGTGGGAATCGCATGAACAGGTATTTTTTGTGACTGAGAGAGGGCTAAATCTGTTACTTCTTGCACACTCCAGTGGTGGTTCTTGCTTTCCTTCCAGCCCTGTTCAGCAGCTCGATTCACTGGAAGCTGCCACACTGTAATGTTTTCTGCAATTTCCTCTCCAGCAATGGAGCCCTTTGTCTCCACCGTCAGCACCTGGTCGTAATTTTGCTGCTGATTTTGTACCAGAGTATGACCTATAGCAGTAATCTTCACGTAATCGCTCATACCAGGAATGTCAACGGATGCTTCCATTTTCTTGCTGGTGGCTCCCCCCCGCAGGGACTTGATGCCGCTGGCAACGGTAATGTTCATGATGGAGGTTCTAATGGGCATTTCCACAGGATCACTTACCACATAGGCTACAGTTCCAGTTTCGTCGTAGGAGATTTCAAAGGAATAGTCTTTGGTGGAAACCACTGCCCCCTTTTCATTCAAAAGCTCCAGTTCCATGGAAACTGCCTTTGCCACTGTTTCTGTTACTAAAGGATGGGAGCCAGTAATGCTACAGGTAACTCGCTTTACTGAGGGGTTTTCTGGATCAATATAAAATTCAGGCTCATTGATGGATACAGTAAATCCAGTAGTGGTAAATGAAAACTCATTTTTTACTGTAATATGCTCAGGGAAAAGTTCGGAGGAGAATTTTACCTTGTACTTTGTGGCAAGCTGCCAGTCTTCCAAGGGAGTAAACACTAAATCAGTATCTGTATCCCAGTGCCAGCTTCCCTTGATGGGTGGCGTAATGGAAATGACTCCTTCCTTCAGTGACTCAAGCTCCATATCCTCCAGCCGTGCCACCGAACCGTTAAAGCTTACGGTAAGCTGGTCTGGGGCTGTTAGCTGGTAATCCATACTGGGTATATCCTGACGGTAGTCCACTGTAATCTTTTCCTGCTGAGAACAGGAGAGAAATAGAAGCTGCACCATAAAAATTGTTGTAGTCCAAAAAATTATCTTTTTCATCATCTAATCCTCCACCAATGATGAGTTTTTATTGGTTGTACAAGTCGGCCAATTTCCGATAGATAATGCTTAAATGAGCCTTTTCTTCTGCAGAAAGGGAACCAGAGGTTTCATCTATAAGGGTTTCCAAACTGGAAAGACTTTCGTTTAAGGCTGTGGCAAAACCTCTACTTACCTTAAACCAATAAGAACCTCTTTGGTCACTAAAAAGACAAATAAATCCCAATTCCTTTGACTTGGACTTGGCTTCTGCCACCCGCAAAATCAAATCTAGACTTTGAATGAGCTGGGTTGTTTCTTCTGGGCTAGTCACAGAAAGATTTGCCTTGCGGTTCCACTGATCCTCCTTTATGGGAGTAAGGTTCAGATGGCGAGCAAGATAAAAGACTAAATCCGCTCGCTCTCCGCTTAAAAGCCAGCTACCGCCAATCTTTACCTTAGCCTTCAATCCTCCAGCCTGAGCAAGCTTGCCTTCTTCCCCAGTATTTTCCAGTGCCTGCAGGGCTTGTTTTAACTGGCTCAGGGGTAGAATCAAGGTTTTTTTTCCTTTAACTCGCTCTATTTCAAAGACTTGGCCTCCTAGGCTCAAAACCTCTTCATCCTGGCCACTGGACTTTTGGCTTTCCTTTGCCTTCTTGCCAGTAGACTTTTCCCTGCGAGAAAGAGCCTCCGTCTCCCGTCTGCGTCCTAAACCATCTCTTTCTCGGCCAGAGCCATCTCGTGAGCCCTTGCCTCGCTGACTCTTTCCCTGTAGCTCCAAAAGGCGTGCCTCTAAGGTGCCTTTTCCGTCATGAGAAGAAATGTGGGAAAGGATACTTCTGGTAAGGGGAGACACGGACATGGCAAACATACGGGAGGTGCGGACAATTTCTCCAGCCACCATGTACAGGGGATCAGAGCGGAACATGTTGGAGCCAGGGTGAATCTGAATATTTTCTGCAGTAAGGGTACGATAATTTTCTCGTCCAGAGCGAACACAGATAAACTGCACCATACCACAGGCAATACAGCATAAATAATCGTCTGTGGAGCCACCACCACCTAAGGGAATTCCCATATCTGTTACAATCTGCTCCAGCTGCTCCTTGATGTTCAAGATTTCTGCCATAACCCGCTCATCTAGGAAGCTATTTTTGCAGAATTTTTGCTTGTTTTTGATGGAAACATAGGTGCGGAACAGCTTTACGTAGGATACAAAATCACCCTGTACGTCTCGGAAGGAGTGATGGGCCTTGCGGGCATCTGTTTCTTCTCCGGGAGGCAATACAAAGGGAGAGGTGGTAGAAAGGAAGGAGGCTGCAATAAGGGATTCTTCCAGCACATCAGGATATTTTAAGATGGCTTCCACAATAATGCGACTGATTCTAGGCATAAGGGGAAATTCCACCATAAGCTTACCGATGGAAGAAAGGGTATTGTCCTCCTCCAAGGCTCCCAGCATCCGTAATGTTTCCACGGCACCAGCCATACCCTCGTAGCTGGGGGGAGAGATAAAGTCAAACCGCTGGAAATCTGTAATTCCCAGCTCTGACATACGCAATACCACCTCTGACAAGTCTGTACGATAAATCTCCTCGGTGGTGTACATTTGCCGCTGGTTAAAGTCCTGGGCAGGGTAGAGACGATAACAGGTGCCCGGCTGAGTTCGTCCTGCTCGTCCCTTCCGCTGGTTACAGGAGGCCTTAGATACAGCGGTTTCCACCAGGCTTGAAGTATAGGTCCTTGGGTTATAATGATTTAATTTTGCAAGGCCAGAATCGATTACTGTGGTAATGCCTGCAATGGTAACGCTGGTTTCTGCAATATTGGTGGAAATTACCACCTTTTTCTTTCCAAAGGGAGGGGAATCAAAGACTCGCTCCTGCTCCTCCTTTGCAAGGCGACCATACAGGGGCACCAAATGGAGCTTTCTGCCAAAGGGGGCGTTTATCAATTTTCGCATACAATCCTTAATGATTTTTTCTCCTGGCAAAAAGCACAAAATATCTCCTTGCTCCCGATTATCCAGCACTCGGCCAATGGTGTCCTCAATCTTGGACAGCAGAGCTTGGGCTGCAATGGTACTGTTGGTGCTGGCAGCCACCTCTGGAGGATCGTACACTACAGTGACAGGATAGGTGATGGTATCTATGGTAACGATGGGGCAACCGTCAAAGTAATTGGAGAACACCTCTGTGTTCATGGTGGCAGAGGAAACGATTACCTTAAAATCCTTTCG
>JAGCMR010000158.1 GCA_017646305.1 Spirochaetaceae bacterium | reverse complement strand
TGTTCAAGAAAATGTGTTCTTTAACAATGAGTTTTCCCACTATGCAGAGGTGGTAAACAGAATTTCTGCAAAGGTCACGAAGGTGGAAGGAAATTCTGCCCAGCACGAGGCTACCTTCATGGTAACAGAAAGCACCAGCGGACGACAAAACGAAATTCCCGTGTGGGGAGAAGAATATCCCAGCGTTTTTATGCGAGATGACTTGGGGAAATACGACATCGAAAAAAAATATTTTATGCCAGTAGTCCGAGATGTTCCAGTTTTCCCTGACAGAGATGTGAAAGTGGGAGAATCCTGGACAGCCGAGGGACACGAAGCCCATGACCTGAGACGGAGCTTTGACATTCAAGATCCTTGGATTGTACCCTTTTCTGCTCGCTACACCTACACTGGCACTGTGGAAGAAGAAGGCCGCACCCTCCACGTGATTGAAGTGCGGTACAACATCTACTACGACAGTCCCCAGGTAAAAAACAAGGCCAGCCTCACCTCAGACCTACCTGCCACAACTATGGGATATTCTCACCAGACTTTATATTGGGACAACGAAAAGGGAGCCCTTTCCCACTACAACGAGGATTTCCGCATTTTGATTGAAACAGTCTTTGGCAACACCTACGAATTCCAGGGAATCGCCCAGGCTGAAGTTACTGATTTCGTCACCCCATCTGTGGACAAGCTGGCGGAAGTTCAGCAAAACATTCAGGATTTGGGACTTGAAGATGTTTCTCTCCGCAAGGATGAAGACGGTCTTACCATCAGTATTGAAAACATTCAGTTCAAGCCCGATTCCGCCATTCTGCTGGAAAGCGAAAAAACAAAGCTCAAGAAGATTGCCGATATTTTGCAACAATTCCCTGACAATGACTTAATGGTAAGCGGCCACACTGCCCTAGCTGGAACTGCAGGAGCCAGACTCAAGCTTTCCCAAGAGCGGGCAAAATCTGTGGCAGAATACCTGGTGCAGCTGGGAGTCCGTCACGCCCACCAAATCTTTACCCAGGGCTTTGGTGCCGAAAAGCCGGTGGCTCCCAACACCACAGAGGAAGGCAAGGCTCGAAACCGCCGAGTAGAAATCACCATTATGGATCGGTAGGAAAGAAATGAAGACAGCCCCACACAACAGCTTCAAAAAATGCTTGAAACTATTTTTTCTAGGAGTTTTACTTTGCGGAGGAGTTTGCTTTTTGTCGGTTATAGGTATCAACTGGTACATTCTAGATTTCACCAAAGAATACATCTTTCAAGAAGTTGACCAAATTTCTTCCCGCCAATGTGCCATGATTCTTGGAGCTCGAGTCTATGACAGTGGCAGTATATCCCATGTTGTTCGAGACCGAGTAGAAGGTGCCATGGAATTATATCATCACGGGCTGACAGACAAGATTCTTATTTCAGGAGACCACGGCCAAAGAGAATATGATGAAGTAAATGCCATCAAAAATTACATCAAACTAATGCATCACATCCCAGATCAAGATATTTTCATGGATCATGCAGGATTTTCCACCTATGAGAGCATGTATCGAGGACGAGATATTTTTCTTGTTAAGGATGTAATCATTGTGAGCCAGGCATTTCATCTACCAAGAGCTGTTTACATTGCCCGAAAGCTAGGATTAGATGCCATCGGCTACGAAGCAAAGGAAATCACTCCTTTTTCCAAGGAAACCCACATAAGCTGGCATCTGCGAGAAAGCCTTGCTAGAGTAAAATCATTCTTTTTAGTGGCAGGAAACGCACAACCAACCTATCTTGGAGACATCATTCCCATTACAGAGGATGGACGAGCCAGCTGGGATTAGGAAAGTTTACCCCCTTTTTCCCACAATTTTTCCTCAAACCTGCCAAATTTCCCCACCTGCAACCCTATAATAAGGGTATAGGACTTGAGAACCGATTCTTTCTCGCATATAATTACATTGTAATAACTGGAGGTACCTATGATTGTTTCAGTTGTGCCTATTGGTAATTCTCGGGGAATTCGGCTGCCTAAAATGGTTCTAGAATCACTTGCCATAAAGGATAAGGTA
Organism: Spirochaetaceae bacterium; assembly: GCA_017646305.1. The sequence goes on along the minus strand of JAGCMR010000158.1, from coordinate 133 downwards.
GAAATGGAAGTTACAGAAACAAGTATTGTACTAAAACCCCTACAAGAAGCTCCACGTCAAGGCTGGCAGGAAGCCTTTACACAAATGCACCTACAAGGAGAGGATATGCTAGAGGACATTCCAACTGGGGAGG
>JAGCMR010000157.1 GCA_017646305.1 Spirochaetaceae bacterium | reverse complement strand
TGCTTCATGCCACCACCATTTGGGGATATGAAATTGATCATGAAACTGGACTTTTAACTCGTCTGTGGATTACAGATTCTGATGACCTGGAAGTAGAGCCGAAAAAACAACTTCTGAATGAATATAGGGTGAGTGTGGGAAGTGGCAATTCACATATACAACTGTCCTCAAATACGGTGCGGTACGGAGCCTGTTATGCCGTATCCTTGACACCAGTTTCAGGTTATAAAAAACAATAATACTTTTCTTAGTTCGTGTATTATGGCATCTGCCACGATTGGCTTCTCGTAGTGGTATTTGCCTTTCTTCGCTACACCTTTTCCACTGCTTCCAAAAGAAAGGCTCCATAGGGAGGCAGGGTGGTGGTGTCAGGATACACAGAGGCAAGAATCTTGGCATTGGTCAGGGATTTTAGGATTTGAGCCAAAGGAGCAGGATAGCTTCGAGACTTGGAGCTGTAGTTTAATACCACAATGGCAATCTTGTCTCCATAATCGGCTAAACGAGAAAGACTCCGTTTGTATGCATAAATGTGTTTATCTTGATACAAGAGGGTAAAAGTGCCACCAATAAGCTGGGGAGTGATTTTTCGTAGCTGAATGAGCTGCTTGTACCAGTTCAGCAGGGAATCAGCTTCTTCCTTTTGGCTTGCCACATTGATGGTGGCACAGTTGCTATGTACCTTGAGCCAGGGAGTGGTACTGGACTGGGAGGAAAAGCCTCCGTTGGGGGAATCGTTCCACTGCATTGGAGTGCGTGCATTGTCACGGCTGGTGGTTTGGAGCATTTTCATTCTCAGCCAGCGGGGGAACTTTAATTTTCTGCTAATGGCCCAGACGGTGAGGGCTTCTACATCTCGAAATTCACTAATGGATTTGAACTCTCCGTTGGTCATGCGAATTTCCTGACCTTGGAAAATAAAGGGAGTGCCTCGCAAGGTTAATAGAATAAGGGCCAACATTTTGGCTGATTCAACAGGATATTTTTTGCTTCCAAAGCGACTGGTACTGCGGGGCTGGTCGTGGTTTTCAAAGTAGAGGGTGTTCCAGTCTAGTTCTTGTTGCCAACGAATCAGTGTATTCATCAGTAAATGAGGGCGAAAGGGGGTTTTAAACCACTTGTTGTTTATCTGATGACATTCTACATGCTCAAAGGTAAAGACCATGTCTAGCTCACTGCCATCTGAAGGACACAGGGCCTTTGCTTGGTCTACGGTGGTAAGGACAGTTTCCCCCACCATAAAGCAATCATAGTGGGAAAGCACATCCTGCCGTAGCTCCCGTAAGATTTCCTGGCAGCCCTCTTGACTGTTGTACCATTCCTGTCCTGTTAATGAGAGGCGTTTTTTTCCATTTTCTAGGGAAGATTTATAGATAATATTGATAACATCACAGCGGAATCCGTCTATGCCCAAATCTAGCCAAAAGGTCATGATGTCCTTTACAGCAGCACGAACTTGAGGATTGTGCCAGTTCAAGTCTGGTTGTTTTTTTGAAAAAAGGTGGAGATAAAACTCTTGGCTTGTTCTATCGTATTCCCAGGCAGAACCAGTAAAAAAACTAGACCAGTTGTTGGGAGGCAGGGGCTTACCTCCCTTGTTCCAGGGATTTTCCTTGCCAGGTTGCCAGATGTAGAACTCACGATAGGGATTATCCTTGCCCTTGCGACTTTCCACAAACCAAGGATGCTCGTCGGAGGTATGGTTTACCACCAAGTCCATAATCAGTTTTAAGTCCCGCTTTTTTGCTTCCTGAATCAAGGTTTTCATGTCTTCCATGGTGCCATACTCAGGATTTATCTCCCGATAGCCGCTTATATCGTAGCCCATATCCTCGTTGGGGGAACGATAGACGGGAGAAAGCCAGATAATGCCCACTCCCAGCTCCACCAAGTAATCTAGCTTTGAGATGATGCCAGGGATATCACCAATGCCATCGTTGTTGGAGTCACAAAAACTTCGAGGATATATTTGATAGGCAATTTTGGACTGCCACCAAGGAATAACATGTTTCATGAAAGCAGTATAGCATGGGTGAATGAATTGTAAAAGCGGTGGAGGATGCCAGCAGCCCACCGCTGCCTTACGCTGAGCAAGCTCAGAGTTCGGCATCGGTAGGCGCCCGCTGGCATCATCCACCAACTCTTTCGTTCATTGGCTATACTGCTGAATCGATGGGGCTGGGGCTAGGGGCTATTACCCAAATGGCTCCATCTTGGAAAACTAAAAAAATACAACTTTTTCCCGCAAAAAAGACAAATTCTGCAAGTTTAAAG
>JAGCMR010000021.1 GCA_017646305.1 Spirochaetaceae bacterium | reverse complement strand
TCATCCTCTTGATACTCCAAATACTCTACCACAGCCACCATAGGCTCCCGCTGACTCAGCACCTTGCGAATGCGGAATCGCTTATTGGGGGAAATGAAATTATTCACGCCTCCATCTGGCAGATTTATCTTCTTGATAATGCGGGCTACTGTACCTACCTTGTATAGGTCCTGGGCTGTAGGAGCGTCTCCATCATTTTTAAGCATTACAATACCAATGAGGCCATCTCCACTGTAGGCTTCTTCTGCCACACGGGCATCCTCATTGGAGGTAATCATCAATGGAGTAAAAATTCCTGGGAAAATGGGTCGGCCAGACACAGGAATCAGATACAGCTTGTTGGAAAGGGCCTGTTCAGCAGGCACCATGGGAGACTCTTTAGATGTATTAGAATCAGCTTTTTCCTCAGTCTTTTTTTGGGAATCAGATGCTTCAGAAATTGCTTCTTCACCTTCAGAAACCACCTCCGCTACCTCCTCCATTTCTGGAATTGGAGCTTCAGTTGTTTCTTCTTGTGTTTCAGTAGTGTTATCAGTATCTATAACGATGGAATCATCCTGAAAAATATCTTCTTGTGACATGGTAATACCTCATAATAAATATGCGAATTTTTTTCACAAAAAGCAACTGTTTTTTTCCTATTCTTTCTGCATTTCCACCGTTAAAAATAACTCATCCTGATACCAGTCCACTCGCAGAGAAAAGGTTTCGTCCATATAATCTGGAGATTGGGCCATGAATTTCCACACTCCACCTGTTTTGAAAATTCGCTTGTCAAAGCTTTCCAGTGGAATCCATTTTCCATTGTGCAGGACAGAAAAGCTGGTGCGGCCAGTAAGATTTTTTCCCGTTTCCTTGTCGGTGGCTGAATAATGAACCGTAATGTTTCGAGAAGCATAGGGGGTCAAATCCAAGTGGGCTGTGGCAGCCTCCTTTTCCATCACCAAGGATTTCCACCACACATAGGGGCCTGCCGCCACCTTTATGCGATAGGCGCCCGGTCTCAGATATAAATCCTTTGCCCGATACACCACTCCCTGGTCACTTTTTTCCGCTGGTTCTAGACTACGACTTGAGCCTAGAATTTCAGGAATTTGCTCTCGGTCATTCCGAAAGTAAAATACCCGCACTGGCAAGTCTGCCTGAGAAGAAGCAGTGGCAGGCAGGGTAACAGAAACACTGAGAGGCTTGAAAAAGGGACTTAAAATCGATTTGTGAAACACATTGTCCTGCCACAAAGCCACCAGTCCCCACAGGGCCAAGACTCCAGCACAGGCAATGAGGGCCACATTTCGAGCAGTATGTTTTTTTGCTTCGATAGGAGGCACGGTAAAGGACTTGTCTCCCGCCAGCACAATTCTTGCAAGATGAGTCCGTATTTCGTAATTATCATATTCTTTCAAATATCGTTTCACCAGCTTTATCACTGGCTTCATAGACTGAAAACGCCTTTCTGGACGAGTCTGCATCATCTTCCAGATTAAAAAACGAGGAATTGAAGAAATTGTCTTGTCGATTTTTTTCGGAGCAATGTACCGCCCCTTCTGAATCAAATTCTTTGTGTCATCAATGGTGGCTCCTTTAAAAGGCTTTGCTCCCGTGAGCATTTCGTAAAGCATCACTCCCATGGCGTAAATATCTGCCCGCTTGTCCACAGAGCCACTGTCCTGAAATTGCTCTGGTGGCATGTAGGAGGGTGTTCCCACCGTTACTCCCGTTTCATCCACAGCCTCGTCCAGTTCCTTGTCGCTGGTGGCAATACCAAAGTCC
>JAGCMR010000156.1 GCA_017646305.1 Spirochaetaceae bacterium | reverse complement strand
CTTATTTTAGAGTTTTTGTCTTTATTGGAAGAGTGCCTTCTTGTGGGTAGTCAAAGGAGTTATAATGAAGTGTAGCAAGTCAGCAGCCATAGCCTTTTTGCTCATGGGTTTTATTGGCCTTTCTCTCCACGCTAAGGAAACATCGCTTGTGCCAGAGCCTCGTGGTGTTCTTACTTCCAATAGCCCAGAAGATAAAAAAACAGAACAAAAAGTATCTCAGGAAGAGTCTCAGGAATCTGAGCGGGAAAAAGAAGTAAACACCTTAAATTATGGTCTTGATACAGAAATCATCACCATGCTGGATGAGTTTATGGCCAATAAAACCTTCTACTATTTAGATGAGCTGGAAGGTATTTTGGAGCGCACTCGTTCTGTGGCCCTCCGTGAAAAAATTATCGCCTACTTTACTGCTGCCGAAGATGGCCGTATCGAAGATTATGCCCTGGAAATCATCGAAGATCCCTTTGATACAAGGAATTCCACGGTAGATCTCTTGTTCAAGTACGTCTCCAAACTAAAAATTGAAGATGCAGGTCCCTTTGCCCGTAAGTTACTGGAAGATGAATACATGGAGTACTTTGATGGGGCTCTTGAAGCCATTGCCGAAGTAGGAACGGCAGAGGATGCCCAGTTTTTGGCAGAATTCATCAATCGGGAAGATCTTTCTGTTGCCCAACAGCAGTCGGTGATGAAGGCCCTTGGTAGACTCAAAGCAGTGGAAACTTGGGATGCCTTGGTGGAAATCGCCCAAAACGAGGATAAAAATACCTTTGTCAGAATGTATGCAGCAGAAGCCATTGGTGCCATGGGAAAAAGCGAATCTGTGGAGGTTTTAGCCTATCTTTTTGAAAGTACTGATCCCAATCTTCGTGCATCGGTTATCAAGGGTGTGGCCAACTTTCCTTCAGATGGTACTGCTCGGGCCCTCATTATCGAAGGGATCAAGGATTCCCACTACAAGGTGCGCCTAGAATCAATTGCCGCAGTAAAGACCCATAGTATTAAGGATGCTGCCGCCCACATTGTTTTCCGTGCCAAGAACGATCCAGAGACTTCCGTAAAATATGCCTGTTATGAAGCTCTCGGTATTTTAGGTGATCAAGAAGGTATTTCCTATTTACAGGAATTAATTAAAGAAAAGTATGTTGGTGACAGCATTAAGGTAAAGGCCAGTGAGGCACTTTTGGCTTATGGTAGTTCTTCTGCCACAGAAAGTGTTATTGCCTTGGCACGGGAAAGTCTTGCAGACAAAAAGAAGCTTCATCTCCGATATGCTTTGGGAAAATTGTTTGCTTCCTCAGAAAATTCTGCCTTTGCAGATATTTGTCGAGAATATCTTGCTTCCACAGACGTTGCTACAGTGGGAACAGGCTTGGACATTTATGAACGAAATCGTTTCTCCTCTGTACGACAGGCGGTGGAGGATATTGCAAATGCAGAAAAAACGAGTTCAAATAAGACCAAAGCTAAGAAAATACTTGACCGTGACTAATTTTTTAGTATAATTAAGATATTATATTTTTGCGG
>JAGCMR010000155.1 GCA_017646305.1 Spirochaetaceae bacterium | reverse complement strand
TACCCATCATGGTTCCACCAGAAGTGATAACTGACATGACAACGCAAGCTGTACCGCCAACAAGACCGATTATTGTCGCTATATCCATTAAAAACTCCTCTTCTCCGCCTATTCTTCGTTCTTGAAGGCACCAATCTGGCGGCGGTATGCTATGATACGAGCTATAATATCTTCGGGTGAATCCTTTACCACCACATGCTTTCCAGAAAGCATGCAGAGTGTAACATCTGGGTTACATTCAATGGATTCAATCTGATGGGGATTTATCCAGTACTTTTTTCCGTCAAGACGCATTACTTCAATCATAATCTGATTTTAGGTCAACTTGTCCAGTCTCCCTTTTAAATCCTCCCGAAACATTCTATTATAATATCGGATGTTTGTGAATATAAATGAGAAAAAAAAGCATGAATATGAAATTTTTTGCACAAAAACAACACAAATCCCATACTAAATGATTTTAAAATAAAAACACCAGCCAAGAATCAAAATGATTACAAGGCTGGTGACTATTACTAAGCCATGTCCCACCCCATGGCCCTAGGTACTAGTTTAGCGCTTCAAGTTCATGACAGTCTCCAACAAGGTGTCAGCTGTGGTGATTGTCTTGGAACTTGCCTGAAAACCGCGCTGGGTTACGATCATGTCGGTGAACTGCTCGGTCAAGTCTACGTTAGACATTTCCAAGGAGCCTGCCAACAAGGAGCCCTTTCCAGCAATGCCAGATACACCAATATTTGCCATACCAGAGTTGTTGGATTCAACATAGGTATTCTCTCCAGCCTTTTCCAAACCGCCCTGATTTGTGAAGGAAGCAAGAGCCAACTGTCCGATAACGCGGTTTGTTCCGTTGGAATATACACCAGTAATGGTTCCTGTGGAGTCAATCTTGAAGTTGTCCAAATACCCCATGGTGTAACCGTCCTGATAGAAGGCCTTTGTGGAGCTCTGAGAAGCACTCTGAGTAATGGTGTTCTTCTGGCTTCCAATAGTTCCAAGATTAATGTTCAAGGTCTGGCGATAAGGGTTTCCAGCCTCGTCAGGATTGGCATCAGGCACGTTAAAGGAAGTCTGAAGAATAACCTCTCCTTCGGGGTTTGTCATATTTCCAGCAGAATCCATTACAGAAAGCAAGGTTCCGTTGTTATCAAAGTTTACCAAGAAGGTATTTTCTGTTCCATCAGTAGTACCAAGACCAACTCGAGTTTCTGTAGGAACCTCTCCGTCAGGATTTACAGTAACAGTAACCTCCCATTGGTTGGGATTACCTACTACACGAGTAAAGGAAACATTCAACATATGCTGATTTCCGAAGCTGTCATAAATCTTTTGCTCAGTAGACCAAGTTCCCTTGGCAATGTCAGCAGGACTAGCACCGTCCAAAATCTCTGGAGTATTCTTGTTCAAGTTACAAGCAAAGTTTACATTCTGGGTAGCCTTAGCGGGATCCTTTGTTCCTACAGGAATGATGATATCCTCAGTGGAACCAGCAGTGTTCAATACCATCTCGCCGTTCAATTCCTCTGCCATCCATCCCTGTACACGCAGACCGTTAGCGGGGTTTACCAAGGTTCCCTCGCTATCCAAACCAAAGGCACCAGCACGAGTATAGAAGGATTCCTCACCGTTTTTGAGGATAAAGAAACCATTTCCTTGGATAGCCACGTCAGTGGAAACACCAGTGGACTGTAAATTACCCTGGGTAAAGATGGTGTCAATGCTAGCTGTCATTACACCAAGTCCTACTTCCTTAGGGTTCACACCACCAACTTCAGTGGTGGGGCGGGCAGCTCCAGAAAGCTGCTGGGAAATCATATCCTGAAAGTTTACACGGCCACGCTTAAATCCAGTTGTATTTACGTTAGCTACGTTATTTCCAATTACATCCAGACGTGTCTGGTGATTCTGCATAC
>JAGCMR010000154.1 GCA_017646305.1 Spirochaetaceae bacterium | reverse complement strand
TTTTGCACTCGCTGCCGATTTTCTTTCAGCACCTTTTCTAGGGCGGCACCCTCTAGCTGGCAGCCCTCCTGAGCCAGCACCACTTGGGCTGAACCGTGAACAATATCTGCCTCAAGCTCCAGTGCCCTCTGGTACAAGGTGGCTAGGGCTGCGGAAGGAATACTATCGTCACTGTCTAGGCAAAAGATATAGGTGCCACTGGCTGCCTCCACAGCAGTACGACGAGCTTCTACTAAACCGCAATTTTCTTCATGCTGAATATGAAGCACTGGCCAAGGGCTTGTTTGCTGGAATTGGGAGACAATTTGCGCTGAACTAAGCTGGTTCTCCTGGAATTTTGTGGCACAGGAAGCAGGACTGGCATCATCCACCACGATGATTTCCAGCCCCGCAGACTCCACCCCCTGCTGAACCGCCACACTTTGGAGGCAGTTCAGCAAGCTCGATTCTGTGCCATACACAGGAATACAGACGGAAATGGCAGGTAACATGGATAATTCTCCCTCAGAAAATTAAATATGTTTAAAAACACTAAGGTGTTACGTCTGCCACATGAACTGCTTCTGTTTCCAAGTCTATGGTTACAAGCTTTGATACAGTATCATCACTCACTACAAGTTTGTTTGGCATAAATCCAGTAAAATATGGTATGGAAGAAAAGTAATAGGAATTATTTTGAGCAGAGTCACCATTAAGCGAAGAAAGCCCCAAAACTCCCTTGTCACCAAAGTTTGTATCCATCTGTAAGGTTTTTGCATCAAATTTTACTATACCACCATTTTGTGATGAGTCGACACTATTTAAACTACCGATACACAGGTAGATAGCACCGTCTTGATACTGTATATCTGAAACAGTCTTCCTATCAAAGGGCAAAGAAATAAGATTGGTAAAGTCACAAGTTGCTTTTTGTACACAGGAAAAGCCTTTATCACTGCCCTCATATTGCAAGGAATAAGATGTAATTATTCGTTTCTCTTCATCGTCAGGCATAATAGATTGTTCAACAATATACAATACATCATTGTAAACTTCCATGGGAAAGAAATTTATGGGAATAGATGATAAACCTCCCAGATTTGCATAAGATTCACCGCTAGAGGACAAATCTTTGGTAGTATCGTTTAAGTCCAACATAAAGATGCCAGAATCATCTCCAGAATCATACCCGAGTACATATAACTTATTCGTTGCTTTATCCACCGCTAGATTCCTTGTATTGATTGGTAACCAAGCTACCAAGGTTTGAAATTCACCATAATTTCCGTCATAGGTACGAAGACTCTTTTGAACACGCATACCAGGGCCATAATCTATATGAATTTCCTCATGTGTAGTCGAAAAGGCGGATATATTATGAAACAGATACACATTTCCCGCTGCATCAAAGCAAGGGACTCCCTGTACCGTACAGTCTGCCCCCGATGTAGTTGATCCAAGATCATATTCTCTTAAAGGAGTATCATATTTTCCATAAGGATAAATTTTGAAATTTCTCTTTCCTGTAGCACCAACAACACCAGTAACACACTCTACAGGAATGGACAGAGTATTAACTCCAGTTGTAACGTAATGATTACGAGATTTTCCGTACCATAACAGAGTATCTCCACTATGCACCTGTAACTCCACCTGGATGGAAATTCCTGGCGGTACATCTTCAAATACAAATGAAGTTCCTTGTAATGTATTTGATGCAACAAGTTTTTTCATCTGGGCAGAATGATCTCCAGAAATAATGACTTCTATTTGATACTCTGCTCCCCCTGTAGCACTACGGCTTCCATTGTGAGGAGTATTTCGAATTGCAGAGGCTAGATGCTCATCAATCATCAATACAACATTACCTGTTTCAAGTGATCTTAGTTGAATTACATTACAAGCTACTAACAAGAATCCAACCACCACAAAACAAGCAACTCGAAATAAACTCCTATTCACAAAAAACACCTCTCATATAGCTTTAGAAAATACAACAAATTATATCACAAAATAGAGAACGATGAGAATATATTTCTGTATGACCGATATTTTTTAACACTTTCCCCCACCAAACCATACACGGGAATACAGACGGAAAT
>JAGCMR010000153.1 GCA_017646305.1 Spirochaetaceae bacterium | reverse complement strand
TGGAGACCGATTGATTTTTTTCTCCGACGGTGTAACTCAGTCTGGAATGGGTAGTCCTTGCCATCCTTTTGGTTGGGGCAGCAATAACGTACAGGATTTTATTCTGGAAGAAATCAAGGGAAACCCTCTTATCAGTGCCCGAGAGCTGGCTCGCAGGGTAGTGCAGGAGGCAAGTCTCCATGATGGATACAAGCCCAAGGACGACATAACTTGTGGCGTTATCTACTTCCGAAATCCACGAGACCTGCTGATTATTACTGGGCCGCCGTTGCACAAGGAACGGGAGGTGGAATTAGCCACCCTCTTTAACCTCTTTGATGGAAATAAAATCATTTGTGGAGGAACTACCGCCAATATTCTTTCCAGAGAGCTTAATCGTCCCATTACCGTGAACCTAAAGGACTTTGATCCCAAGGTTCCCCCCTGTTCACAAATGGAAGGAGCTTCCATGGTAACGGAGGGAATTATTACCATGGGTGCTGTGTCGGAGATTCTGGAAAAAGGCGGAGACATAGAGGGCCTCAAGGCAAATGCTGCAACACGAATGGTGGAGCATTTCTTGAACTGCGATAGAATTTGGTTTGTGGTGGGAACAAAAATTAACGAAGCCCATCAGGACCCAAATATGCCAGTGGAGTTGGAAATTCGGCGTAACGTGGTAAAAAAGATTGCCTCGTTGCTGCAGGAAAAATATTTGAAAGAAACCCATATTCAATACTTTTAATAGGTGAATAGGGGTGTAGTAACAATAATCCGAATAATTTTATGGAGGAATACAATGAAAAAGATTAAGGTTTCAATCTGTACAGGAACAGCTTGCTTTGTAATGGGTGCTTCTGAAATTATGTTGCTGGAAGATGAGCTTACTCCAGAGCTGAAAGAAATTGTGGAGATTGAAGGTGTAACTTGTCTTGAGTTGTGCAAGAACTCTGAGTACGGTAAGGCTCCCTTTGTTAAGATTAATGATGAAGTAGTGAGCCAAGCAACATTGCCTTTGGTTGTGGAAAAAATTTGCCAGTTGGCAGCACAATAATTTTCGTAATCTTGGCTTTTAGTTTTTAGGAAGGAGATTCGTTATGCTTAATATAAATAATCAGGCCGCCCATTTGAAAAGGGAGATCCTTGTTCGTATTGCCAAGCTTCAGTTGGAGGGAAAGCTAGAGGAGGGAGTTCACTATATTCCTCGAGAAATGGCACCTCTAGGAAAGGAGCCTGTGCGTTGCTGTATCTATCATGATAGAGAAATTTTGCGAATGCGAGTTATGGCTCGTCTTGGTCATAGTGTTGAAGATTACGATGATGAAAAGAAGCTGTCAGAATTTGCAAAAGAGGCTCTAGAGCGAGAAAAGCCTACCTGGCCCATGCTTACTGTTTTGCACGAAGCCTGTAATGCCTGTGTTAAGGCTCACTACATGGTAACAAATGCCTGTCAGGCCTGTCTTGCCCGTCCTTGTATGACAAACTGTGGCAAGCACTGTATCGAAATTAAAAACGGACGTGCCCACATTGACGAAGAAGCCTGTGTAAACTGCGGTCTTTGTATGCAGAACTGCCCCTATCACGCCATTATCAAGATTCCCGTTCCCTGCGAAGAATCCTGCCCAGTAGGTGCAATTACAAAGGATGAGACAGGAAAGGAACAGATTGATTATCACAAGTGTATTTTCTGCGGAAACTGCATGAGAGAATGTCCCTTTGGTGCCATGATGGACAAGAGTCAGCTAGTGGATGTTATCAAGCATATTATGAATGGCCGAAAGGTTGTGGCTATGTATGCTCCTGCCGTTGCCGCTCAGTTTAGAGTTGCTCCTGGTCAGCTGGAAGGTGCCTTGAAGGAATTGGGATTTTCCCGCATTTGGGAGGTTGCCATTGGTGCAGATATCACCTCCGACAATGAGGCCAAGGAATTTGAGGAGCGCATGGAAGCAGGTCACAAGATGATGACCACCTCCTGCTGTCCTGCCTATGTAAGAGCCGTTCGCCGTCACGTACCTGAGCTAGAATCCTGTATTTCTGAAACTCACACTCCCATGCATTATACTGCAGAGCTGGCTCGTAAGGCTGACCCAGATGCTGTTACTGTATTTATTGGGCCTTGTCTTGCCAAGCGCCGAGAAGGAATGGACGATGAGTTTGTAGACTATGTTCTTTCTGTGGAAGAGATTGGTGCCTTCTTGATTGCCAAGGATGTAGATGTA
>JAGCMR010000020.1 GCA_017646305.1 Spirochaetaceae bacterium | reverse complement strand
GGTGGTGCGGCTTTTTTCAGTAGGATTTACATACTGATCTGCAACGATGTCTGCATCCAACAATGTAATGTCAATAATTGTTGCCTCATCACCAAATGCAAATGCTCCGAAAAGCAACATCACCGCTGTAATTAGAACAAAAGATTTCTTCATTCAAAGCTCCTTTTATACACACTTTTATGTAGCCTTGTATACTTACTCAGTATCCATCAACTTGATAATTTTGTCAACGACTTTCTTGAAGTTTAGATGATTTTTTTTAACCATATTAAACAATATTCTCATATACTTTGTTACCATCGATATAAATTTCCACAGATTCTATCCATGAAAAATTTTTCTTGATGTTGTATACCAGTAAATTCACCCCATCCTTTGTTGCTGAGGTGGTCGCACTAGGAAACAAAGCCTCCTTTGACAAGTTGATGAATAAAATATTTTCCTGTACAAAACAGGATTCTAATCGAGTACCTTGTAGAAACAACGACTTAAATCCATTTGTCACAGGTCCGAGTAATAGCTCTTGAACAAATTGCTGTACATGAACAGCCCTTCCTTGAGTGGAGGAATATTCTGTAATACGTCGACTTTCTATATAAAGTCCGCTTCCGTCAACCGCTTCAAAATAAAGCACCCTTCTCTTACCAAGATTTTCGGAATTATATAAAAAAATAGACACCACTAAAATCAATATGAGGAAGATACAAACTCCCATGCCTTGAAAAATTGATCTAATTTTCATTCTGTACCAGTGAATCCCCTTGAACGTTCAAAATGGGTTATAAATGAAGATAGCCCATTATATATTCCCTGAGTTATTTTTTGCAAGTACTGAGAATCACCTAAAAGGGCAGCTTCCTTTTCATTGGTAATAAAGCCAGCTTCTACTAAAACACTGGGCATGTTAGTATTACGAACCACGAACCATTCTTCTGCCTTAATTCCCCGTGATTTACTTTGCTTTCCAATCTGTGCCTCTAATCCATCCATGATAAATTTGGCAATGAGGACACTTTCTGTAGTGTATTCTTCTTCCATCATGGAATTGAGGATATTTTCCAGCTCTTGATTCTCTCCTGTTGATTCTAGCACCTTTCTACGGAAGCCAGGACTCAAATACCATACCTCATAGCCAGAGGCATTTTTATCCAAGGAGGCGTTAATGTGAATGGAAATATACAAAATAGCTTCATGTGGCTCTAGACGAATAGAATTTGCTATGTCCACTCGCTGTTCTAGAGTAAGCCATGTATCGTCGGAACGGGTGAGTATCACATCCTTATCTGGATACGTTGTTTGTAATTGCTGAGCAAGCAACTTCGATATGGATAAGGTTAAATCCTTTTCTTGTAAAGAAACAGTCTTTCCATTTTTTTTGTAGCTTCCTATTGCTCCTGGGTCACGTCCACCATGACCAGGATCAATCAAGATAGCTCCAACCTTATAATAGGTTTCTGGCTCATTTTGGGAAAAGAGATTATTGGCAACATCTATGAATTTCTGGGTAACATAGATAGTACCAGATTTATTTTCAGGGGGATCTACAATGGCAAGCTTTGTATAATTCAAGAGAACTAACTGATCTCCAGCCCGAAAAGAAATCTGATGACCATTTTTCTCTAGAATTCCGCTACCAGACAGGGAATCCCAGTATAGCTCTGCCCCCGTTTGTTGGGCAGCCTCTGCCAAATCAAAGCTCTGGGCAAAAAAAGGTGAGAAACAAAAAAATACAATGACAAGACACGAAAAAAGTCTTTTCAATCAGTTCTCCTAACAGGAAGATTCAATTACATATAAAAGACCTTGAATACCACCAAGGATACAGGCATGCCACAATCTTACCAAGGAAGGACTTTTGCCACAACAAGAAGTTCTCTTTGATTCCGCTGTAAGAATTTCCTGAGCTAAAAGCACTGTTTCTCGGAGGCTTCGATAATTCCAATCTTCAAGAGTATCAAGACAGGACACGAGACAGGAAGGAAGCTGCTCCATCAGTGTTTTTGTTGGATCAAAATCACCCAGCTGGGAAGAAAGATAGCTGATAAATTCCTTCTCCTGTTGGTTGGGAAGAATAAAGGCTGCAGGAGGAAATGTATTTTTCTGCCTTAAGTGGGGAAAATCAAAGAAGTTTTCACTTTCTTCTTGATGAGGCTCCAGCTGGAGGACGATGGTTTTTACAGCCTGCTGGGCCTTGGAGATAGCACCTTCCCAGCTTGTATCTGTGGCTAAAATGTTGCCGCATTTTTCCACATTGTTTCTGGGAAATGTAACGGTATCACCTATCCGAACACGGGGAAGCACATCTTGTACTCCAGCACAGCAGCCAGCTTTTTCTAGGCCATGGATAGATTTTACCTTGCCTGGAATAGAAATCCATGCCCGCTCCCCACAATACTGCTTAGAATCTACCTCGTAGACGGTAAAGGGGAGATTTTGTGGAAGATCCTCCACAGGACGACGGCATTCAAGCAAGCGGTTTGGAACACGGCCAAGAGCCAGAGCTGCAGCCTGTTGAGTAAGAAAAAAATCCGAGGAATAGGGAAAGGTCCAGCCAGACATGTAGCCACCAGAAAGACGGGCAGCAATTTCTCCTATCATGGGCCCCTTGGCAGTAAGCTTGATGTCTGCCTTGGCAGCCCCGCAGGTGAGACCTAAGGCATGAATTCCTTTTACAAAGGTAGCTATGAGAGCCAGCTTGTCCTTTTGAGAAATGGCAGTAGGAATGGTGTGGCCCATTTCGATAAAGTAAGGAGGAAAGAAAATGTGACGATCTGCAAAGCCACAGATGGTAACAGTGCCATTGTACACCAAGGCATCGATGGAAAACTCTGGCCCATCCATGTATTCTTCCACAATGGCACGACCACTGCGAGAATTTCCTTGGGCATCATGTATGGCCTCCACCAATTCCTGATGACTAGTAGCCAAACGGCAACCACGGCCACCCATATTGTCCACCGGCTTAACCACCAAGGGATACTGGTAGAACAAAGGATTTTCTGACAACAGTGCTGCTAGCTGATCTTGCACTTGGGCTCCAGAGTGATTTTCTTGACCTGCAAGGGAAGCCACCTCCGTAAAGGCTGGAGATGGGACTAAAGCTTTTTGAAAACAGCTACGCATAAGAGTCTTATCGCTGGCATTACAGGCGGCTTGATAAGAATGAACAGCAAAACCACAGGCTTCTCCCACGTAGGAAACAGTGGCGGAAAAATCAGTGCCGGCAGTAAAAACTCCCTGCAAGGAACCCTGGGAAAGAAGCTGGAGAGCTAGCTCCTTGATACCTTCCTTGTCCTTCAAGTCTAGATGGACGAAGAGATCTGCCTCTGGAACACAGAGGGCCTGTGGATTACCATCCACCAGCACCACCTGACAGCCTAGGGATTTTGCAGCTTGTATAGCAGGACGTTGCATAAGGCCTGCCCCTAAAATCAAGAGTGCGGGCTTTGTGGAGTCTAGAGAACGTGATAAATTGCAAGTAGATACAGTATGTGTCATAGTCTAATCTAGTTCCTCTGTTTTAATACAATATACTTCAAAGGTGTCTCCCAACTTAAAGCAACGGCTCAATCCATAAAGACTGGAATAGGACAGGGAGCCTTGGCTCAGTTTTTGGGAATTAGTGGAAGTGGAAGACACAGATTCACCCAGTTTTTGTTTTTGTCCCCTGATGGAAGGAAAGCGTTCTGGGTGATGGCCTGTAGAAATAATTTTTTCCACCTTAAAGCCAAACTGACGGAGAATATCCTTGGCACGCTTGGGCTCCCACAAGGTGTAGTGGTCCGCAGGGCTATTAGTAAAGAAGCTTTCTGGAGAAAAGCGAGCCGACACTCCAGCTGCAGAAGGAGTGGAAAAGGCAAAGACTCCGCCTTTTTTGAGAATTCGAGATACGGCCTTGAGTACAGGCCCCAGCTGACGGAAATGCTCAATGACGTACCACATGGTGACAGCTTCAAACTGTCCCACACCAAACTCCTTTACAGGGTTAAAATCTGGGAAGGCAGCACAAACAGCGGGGAATTTCAAGGTATTTTGCACATATTCCACCGCAGAAGCAGAAATATCGGTACCAAAAACCTGCCAACCAGCTTCAGCTCCCGCAGAAAGAAAGGGGCCATAGGCACAGCCAACATCAAGTACAGAAGGGACAAATCTATTATTACGTCGAGATTTGCCGTGACCGCCCTTCTTTACCAAGAAAATGGCATCGATAATGGACATACGACGAACACCATGATTTTTGATAGCAGCAAAATCCTCAAGATAGGTCTTTCCGTATTGATTTTTATAATCATCAAAAAAATAATCTGCAGAATAAGAAGGTTGAATTCCTTCAAAGGTCCAGCCGATGTAAATCATACCACAGCTGGAGCAACGACGGAAGGTACGCTGGGAGGTACGGGCCACCACCTGATGAGGAACCACAGGATGCTTGCCACAAACGGGACAGAGAATACGAGAGCCCTTAGCGGCACGCAACACAAAATCTTCCAGCTTTTCCTCTTCCTTTGCAGCAAGGGCTTCGTCTTCTGCCTTTGGATATAAAAGCCAGGGGCTTTCTAAAAGCTCTTGGAAGGCCGATTCAGTAATTGAGTCCTGAGAAATAGATGCAAAGCCGTATTTTTGTCCTAAAGCTTGATGAAGGGCTGTGGTTCCCAAAAGAATTACTCCACAACCTGCAGCCAAGGCTTCAAAGGCGGTAAAACCGTAGTGAGTCACAACTAAGTCATATTGATAGAGTTTTTCTCTTAGATTTGCCACGGGAGGAACCACCCGAATAAACTTTTGTAGTGTGGCAGGAACCATTTTCTTGGAGACATCTGAATTAGATACAATGACAGTAACATTCTTTTCCAGGCTTCCCAAGGCAAAGGCTGCAGGCATGGAAAGACCTGCAGGATCTTCCCCACCAGTGGAAACAAGCACCTTGGTAAAAAGCTGGGAATATTCCTTTGACGGTTCCATTCCATCCTGTCCTTCCCCTGTTTTCCTATGAGACCACACTGGTTCCCGACGGTTTCTAGGAAGAGGAATAAAATGGCTATTACGAAGATTAGGAGCTCGTCCCAGCTTGTAAGAAGGAATAATATCTAAAAGATAGTCACAATAGGATGTATTGGAGGAGCCTTCATCAATAGCCAAAATAGGCCCCGCACAAGAAAGCTTTTGAGCCAAGCCCTTGTCTAGAGAAAAGAAATCGCTGACAATCAAGCTATACTCCCCTGCTTCTGGAAGCCTGTTTCTAAACTGCCAATTTTCCAAGCCTTGCTCTCTTGCCTCATTAATGAGATTTAATAGCTCCTGAGGAATGGGAAGACCTAGGACAGCTTCCTTTTTTTCATCAGAAAAATATGAGTCTGGCAAATCCTGTACCAAAATGTCGCAGCCTATTTTTTTTGCAATATCAAGGCAACGACGAAGATGACCTGTTCCCCGTCCTTTCATCACTGAGGGAACACAGAGCACAGGATTCATAATAGCAGGAGTAGAAAAAGCGGAAAGGATTTCCTCCGAGGTAAAGGGCTTGGTAGGAGCTCGAGAATGAGAAAGCTGGCTTACAATTCTCAGACAACGACGGTAGTCGCTGTAGGTATCTACCGTGGTACGGAAATCGGGGTGATGCCAACGAGTAGGAGCTGGCATCATAATAGCGGCAAAATCCTCGGGATGACGATAAAAGGCTGGGCCCACATGTTCGTGGTCATAGGCATCCTCAGTCATACCACAGGCTTCGATAAGAGAACGAGCATTAAATACTTCTACACCACTACCGTGGGGAAGACCTGTAAAGGTAAGGTAATCTACAGGCTGTCGCCTCATTTCCTCCAGCAGACAGGTAGCTGCCTCATAAAACAAAAAGGGATTGTCCGCAGTTGCTCTGAGAATAATATCAGAAGGCTCAAGGCATTGATAAGCTGTGGCACAGGCACAGAACCGTTCTAGCACATCATCCTTGGCACCTGCAAAAATATCCCAACCACAATCCTTGGCCACAGGTTCCAGCTCCTGGAAGGAATCATGGTCTACCGCCAAAATATAGTGGTCCGCTGGCACCCGCTTCATGGCAGCCAAGGTCCAAGCCACCAGAGGGCGACCACCAAGGGGCAACAGAGCCTTACGAGGAAGGCGTGAGGAATCGAGACGGCACTGAACAATAATTATGGTCATCGAATTTTATCTCCCCAGTTATCTATGAGCTTAAACAGGTCTTGCTGAAAGGCGAACTTATGCTTGGCCACCCAACGTCGGGCCTCCACAAATTCCTTGTATGCCAAACCCAAGGGCAGCTTTGAACGACGACGATAGTTTATAAACTGACTAATAGGAATATAACAACGATTCTCTACATAGCGAGGAGCCCCGTTTTTTAGATAGAATCGCAATTGAGTATGATCCGGTGTTGTATCTGGTACAGGAATCTCATTTTCGTAGGCCAGCTGGAAAAGGGGCGACATGATGATTTCCTCTCCCCACAACCAAGCACGCAGTGAAAAATCAAGATTTTGCCAATAGGGTGAAGTGATGGTGTAGTCATATCCTCCCAAACGAATGAATTTCTCCCGGTTGTAAATTCCTACAAAATCAAAAGGATAGAGAGTGGGACTTTTATCACTGACAATATCGGAAAATTCTGGCTTAAGACTATGATGCTCGATTGCAGGTGAAAACCGAACTGGCAAGGGACGACGCTGATAATCCACCAGTCGTGGAGCAAGACAAAAATAATCCTGAATAATGTAGCGTTCAATAACATTGGCAGACAGCAAGGCTGGAGTAACGTGAATAGAGTCATTGATAACAAGGGCATAATCTTCGGTAATTTCACTCATACCGATGTTGATCATGTCGCCAATGGAAACTGTATCTCGAGGAATAATGAACTTGACACTTGGATAATTCTTGATCATTTCCTCTACATTGTACTTTCCCTGCACCTTATCGATGGATACGATTGAAGAAAAACCGCTTTTTACCAGATTTTCCAAAATCTTACCACGATACAAGCCACCAGCACCTACGTTCAGCAGGATAACTGCAATGGGAAGCCGAGGATTGGCAATGGGTTCGTTGCCGTTGAGAATGGTCAGGGGAACCTGATGCTCATTAAAAATTGAAGGTATAGTATTCATCGCACTGCTCACATTCGTCCATAAAGGGCATGGATTGTCCCTTCTGCCAGATGTCTTGAAGGGACTGGCTAAACACATTGCCACAACCTTCTGCCAACAGGAACTCCCGGCATAGAGGTACCTTTCCGTCCACTAAAATCACCATATCACGTCGCTGGTGCCAGCAGGGATTCCGCACCACAGGAGATAAATCCGTTACCTGCTGGTCTGGCATATAATTCATAAAATTATCGTATTTTTGAATAATCAAGCCACCACAATCCTTGCGGCTACGGTAAAAGTCCTCCAGCTGCTCCTCGTTGGTTTTTGTGCGGACAAACTGCACATAGCTGGCACCAGGAAAATCCTTGCTAAGAATTTGAATGGCCTTTTGAGCCTGTTCATGGGAAATAGGCCAGTCTGGGCTACCTGCTCCCCGCATAGACTGATACATCTGCTGGTTCTGGCTGTCCAAGGACACAATCCACATAATGGGGGGATGACCATTGGTACGGGGAGGAGCTGAGTCCACCACAGAACGAATTTTCTGGGAAAGCTCCTCTGTAACCAGGCTTCCGTCAGTTTCCACCAACACAGAAAGACCAGGCTGAGCCAAGACAACCTCTACAAAACCAATAAAATCAGGATGGGCCAAGGGCTCTCCCCACAGGGAAAGAGAAACCACCGCCTCACCAGAAAGCTCTGCCATAGCTGGCACCAGAGCCTTGAATTGCTCCAGCTTCATAAAGCACTGGGGATTTTTCTCAGATGCTTCTGCTGGGGAATGATGAAAGGCTGCCTCGTATGCCTTGGGATAGGGACAGTAGGTACAGGTACCAGGACAGGCGGCGGAAATCTGTACATTGTAAAAGGCAGGCACGGTCCGTAGCACTGAAGGTATAAAGATGGCCTCGGAAGCTAGCTTGTTGGCAGTCAGGGCATGGGCAAATTCTGGGCTCTCAACAGGTCCTGAATCTTCAAGAATAACTTGGAAAAGTCTTGCACAAGCCACCAGACCTTCCTTACTGTGGCAGGAAAAATCCAAGCGATACTGACGCATATCTTCTGGTGCCATCAAGGTTTCTACCTCAAAGGAGTTAATATCGCTGCGGATAACATCAAAAAATACATCCCGCCCCACGGAACCAAAATCCTTTGTTTCTGAAAGTGTCTTGAGAATGGACACGGTGCTGCCATTTACCACCACGGGAGCTAATCCCTCTGGCCAGCCTTCCGCAAAGGTGTATTCAGCGGCATACTTGTGATGAAAATTGAAAAGCTCCTTGGTTAGTTCTGAATCGTAAAAGGGACAGCTATAGCGACTATGAATAATGGAAGTACAATCTCCCTTGCAGGAATCTAATGCAGACAAAAATGAAGACACGGTAGTAAAATCCCCAGCAAGAACTTTAAGAGGAATACTACAATTCTTTACAAGATCTTCTATCTGTTTTTGATAATCTGGACAGGTAAAAATAACTCCTTCATGAAGATGGAGCTGGGGAATTTGACTGAGACTGTCAATCCATTTAAGGAGTCTATCAAAGGCTGATTTTCCAGCAAAAACAGGTTCAAAGGCGTACTTCTGAGGTGAGCC
>JAGCMR010000152.1 GCA_017646305.1 Spirochaetaceae bacterium | reverse complement strand
GCAAAAGCGCATGGGGCTACCTGTAGACCCAGATATTCCCTTGTTTGGAATCATTACCCGTCTTGCCGACCAAAAGGGTGTGGCAGAACTTTTTGCTCCTACCTACGGCAGCATGTACAGAATTTGTACCGAGATGAAGGTTCAAGTGGTGGTTTTGGGAGCTGGTGAGCGATGGTGTGAGGATGAATTGCGAGCTTTGGAGTCAAAGCTACCAAACTTTAAGGCCTATATTGGTTATGATGAGTCCTTGAGCCATCAGATTGAAGCTGGAAGTGACTTCTTCATTATGCCTTCACGTTACGAGCCCTGTGGTTTGAACCAGATGTACTCACTTTTGTACGGAACATTGCCCATCGTACGCCGAACTGGTGGTTTGGCAGATACGGTACAGAACTACAATCAGGAAACTGGAGAAGGCACAGGATTCATGTTCGATGAGTTGACACCACAGAGTGTTTTTGATACGGTAGGTTGGGCTGTGTATGCATGGTACAACAAAAAGGATCATATTCTTGCCATGCAAAAACGTGCTATGACCCAAGACTTTAGCTGGGAGGCTTCGGCAGAAGGCTACCTTGAAGTTTATAAAAAAGCTTTAAGCAAACTATAGGTTAATGGGAGGCTGGGTTCGCTCAGCCTCCTTTGTATTACTGGTATCTTTAAAGTAATCATAAAAAAAATGCGAAAAATTAAATTGAGGAGTCATCATGTTAGGATATTTTTTAAAATTATTTAAAACTTTAAATAGTAATTCACATCCTGGAGAAATTGCTCATGGGGTAGCCTTGGGTGTGATTATGGGAATGATTCCCAAAGATAATGCATTGTGGTACATTCTTTTTGTTTTATTTTTCTTTATCAGAATTAACAAGGCTGTGTATCTGCTGGTAACACTAGGAGTTTCGCTTTGTATTGAACCCTTAGATATGATGCTTGATTCTATTGGTTATCAGGTTCTGATGTTTGAGCCTGCAATTCCAGTGTATCGAACACTGCTGGATATTCCCTTTGTTGCTTTTACAAAATTTAATAATACTGTTGTTATGGGCAGTTTAGTAGCTGGCCTCCTGCTATATATTCCCGTATATATTCTTTCTCGGTTATTGGTAAAATTGTGGCGGGTAGTTTTAGCTCCGAAAATTACTGCATCAAGGTTGTGGGTTGGAATAAAAAAATTACCACTTGTTGAAAAAGTAATCTCAAAGTCTCAAGAAATTTCAGGAGTGATAAAAAGATGAGCATGGAAAAAGATGAATTTTTGTTACATGAGATACATGATTCTCAAAAGCTAGATGAGACTACTCCTGTAGTACAAGATGAAATAGCTACTACCTCGGAATTGGAACTTTCTGAATCTCCTGTAGAACAACAGGTTCTAGAACAGGGGAAGCAGGGGAAAAAGAAAAAGACTCCTAAGACCTTTCCAAAGAAAAAGCTTCCAAAGCTTTTACGAAAAAAATATTCCCAGAAGAAGTTTGAAAGAAAAATTTTAAAACGAATTTATATTCCTAGAGACAAGGAATTTATCAAATCTTATTTTATGCCTTTAGAAGGCTCAAAAAAGCCCTGTGTAATGATTCCTGATGATAGGGTTTTTACCAAGCAAGAGCTTGTTCGTCTTAAAACCCTTTCTAAGGAAATCCGTAAGCAAAAGGGAAGAGTAAAACTCATTCCTTTGGTTGCAGTTGCAGGTGTTATGGTGGTAATGGTATCTGCAGTGTTAATTTTCAAGGATCCCCTCATTAAAAAGGGCTTGCAGTCAGTAATGCAGTCCATGTTTGGTGCAAAGGTTGATATTGCCTATCTTCACCTCGGCATCTTAGACTCCAATTTCACCATAAAGGGCTTGGAGGTTGCGAATCGTAACAACACCATGAAAAACCTTTTTGAAATTGGTGGACTTAGCGTTGACTTTGACTTAATTGAATTGCTAAAAAAACGATTTGTATCAGATGAAATGAGCGTTACTGATGTGCGGGTGAATACCGATCGGGAAACCGATGGAGCCTTGCCAGAAGATTTTAAGGGAGACGAGCGCTTTGACAAGATTAAAGGTCAGGTTACCGCATTTACCTCCGCAAAAACTGAGGTGTTAAAAAACGGTGTTGCAGATATTTTTTCTGAATACAATCCAGAAACTCTTTTAAGTAATTTTTATTCCCAGCTTTCCACTCCAAAGTTGGTGGAGGAAATTGAAAAAGAGATCAATGTACTGATTTCTAGCTGGCAGCCAGTTCCTGATGAAATGAAGGTCTCTGTTAACAAGGTTATTGCAGAGGGACAAGCAATGATTAATTTTGACTGGAATAGTATTCAGTCTGATCCTACTCAGATAAGAAGTGCCCTTGCTACCTTAAAGTCAGTAACAGATAGTATTACCATTTTGTACAAGGAATCCGAAAAGACCATGAGCATGTTACAGCGGGATGTAAAACAGGTTCAAACCCTGTCCAACAATGTTCAAAAAACCATTACTGCAGATTTTAACCTCATAAGTAAGGAGGTAGATAAGATTACTTCATTTTCCATTAAGGATGATGGAATGAATATGCTTACTGCCAGTTTTGAGAAGATTATTGCAGATTTGTTTGGGAAATATTACCCAACATTTCAAGAGGTCTTGGTCTATGTACAGGACCTTTCTGCAAAGTCTGCTGCAAAGAAGGCTACAGAAGCAGAGAGGGAAAAAACTACAATCCAGCGTTATGCAGGACGGACAATCGAGTACAGAAAGGACAATATTCCTACCTTCCTCATCAAGAAAATGCATGGTTCTGGTGCAGATGGAAGTTTTACCCTGTCTTTAGATGTAAATGATATCAGTAGTGATATGACAAAATGGGGTAAACCTGCCACCATATCTGGTATAGTTGGGCATGGACAGATGAGCGATAGTTTCTCTGGTTCCCTAGACTTGCGTGATAATCGACCAGGAGATTTAGTTGAGTTAAACTATAATGGAGCAGGCTATACTGTTGATATGACAGTACCAGAGGATGAGTCTATTCCAGGTGTGCCTACAGGTAAGGGAATCGGTGCCTTTAATGCTCGTATCACTGCAAACGAAACAGGAAGGTTTTCTGTAGGTGGTGTGATGAACTTAGAGCCTGTATCATTTAGTACAGCCTCCTTTGAACCTGCCTTTGCCTATGATTTGTATAGTAGGGCTTTAGCCATGTTCACTTCTGTGCGGGCTGGCATTACCCTTGAATACTCTCCAGATACTAATCTTTCGTTAGCGGTGGATAGTGATATTGATCGCAGATTTGTACAAGTTTTGACTCAATTATTCAACGAGGAATTAGCCAAGGTAAAGGAGCAGGTAACTGCAACGGCACAAGGGGTGCTTGATGAAAGTACTGCACAGATCAAAGAAAAGTTTGGTGATTTTGATGATATTAAGTCTCTCATGGATGAACAGACAAATCGTTTGGAAGCCTTTAAGAAGGAGTTGGAGAATAAGTATCGTGAGGGTGAGGAACGGTTGAATGCCCTCGTAAATGCCGCCAAAGATGCTGCCACCAAGGCTGCTCAAGATGCAGTAAAAGGTGTTACTAATTCTGCCAAGGATGCTGCTACCGATGCCCTTAAAGGCTTATTCAGTAGATAGGTGAGTTCTTGATTGTTGCAGGCCCAGTTTAAATGTATTCCAGAACGTGAGTTAAATGGAATCCCTGTTCTGGGCCTGTACAATAAATATTTTTTAAAAATCCATGTACATAGGTAGCAAAAAAGTATATAGTACACAATAGTATGAAATTTACGGAATTACAGTTGCATGAATCCCTGCTGAAGGGAATTGAGTCAGCAGGATATGTAGAATGCACCCCAGT
>JAGCMR010000151.1 GCA_017646305.1 Spirochaetaceae bacterium | reverse complement strand
TGAAGGCCCCATTTGGCGGCAGCTCCTTCGTCTTTTTTATCCCATTCTGCTCGGAACCTTTTTTCAACAATTATATACCACTGTGGACTCTATTATTGTGGGGCATTTTCTGGGAAAAGAAGCCTTGGCGGCAGTGGGTGGTGGAGCGGCCCTTATTGTGAATTTGCTGGTGGGATTCTTTGTGGGAATTTCCTCTGGTGCCACCGTAATTGTGTCCCAGTTTTTTGGAGCCGGCGATGGCCTCAAAATGAAGAAAGCCATTGCCACTGCCATAAGCCTTGCCATTATTGGTGGCTTTGTGCTGATGGTGGCAGGAATTCTTTCTGCAGAATGGATGTTGCACATCATCGGCACCCCTGATGAACTGATGGGCGTGTCAATGGAATATATTTGCTGGTATTACGCCGGTATGATTCCCTCTCTTTTGTACAACATTGGCTCTGGAATTTTCCGTGCCGTGGGAGATACCCGTCGCCCCTTGTATTTTCTAATAGTAGCTTGTCTTACAAATATTGCTTTTGACTTAATAACCATAAATGTGTTGGGGTGGGGAGTTGCAGGGGCGGCCATTGCTACCGTTTTATCCCAAGTGATAGCTATGATTTTTGTGCTGCGGGGCTTTCACCGTCAATGGACACTCTTTGGTACTTTACCAAAGAAATTGTTTGTCCTTCCCTGGAAATATCTTGATGCCACCTTGTTGAAGGTGACTATAAAAATCGGCTTGCCTGCTGGCTTTCAGGCCGTCATGTATTCTCTGTCGAATTTGATCATTCAATCAAAAATTAATGAGTTTGGAACGGACACCATTGCAGCCTTTTCTGCCTACAGCAGATTAGATAGCTTTTACTGGATGATTATTGGTGCCTTTGGTGTGGCTATTACCGTATTTGCGGGACAAAACTATGGGGCAAAACAATACAAGCGAGTATTTCAAGGAACTTGGATTTGCCTTGCCATGACTGGTGCTTCTACCATTGCCATGTGTATCTTTTTAATGCTTACTTCCCATTGGCTCTATCTTTTTTTTACCACCGATCCAGAGGTTATCCGCATTGGTCTTGAAATGCTCTACTTCCTTGTGCCAACCTATATTAGCTATATTTCTATAGAAATCCTTTCTGGAGCTATTCGTGGAACAGGAGATTCCGTTATTCCCATGGTAATGACCCTTGGTGGAATTTGTTTGTTGCGGGTAGCGTGGTCGTTTTTCGTCGTTCCCCTTCAGCCTCGTATCAATACAGTTCTCATGAGCTACCCTGTTACTTGGGTTGTTACTTCAATCATGTTCTTTGTGTATTACAAATTTGGAGGCTGGCGAAAAGGACTAGAGTAGGAGAAGTCAAAATCTCCAGTGAACCTGTAAAAAATAACCCCACTTCAACGAAGTGGGGCCTGCTCTATGAATTGCTTTCAAATAACCTTTGTCTTACATTCCACCAAACTGCTGCATGAATTTTGCCTGCAGGCCCTTGTTCTTGGTGAGCTTTTTCATGGCCAAGCGGGTTTTTTCAAACTGCTTGATAAGGCGGTTTACTTCAGCCACGGAGGTTCCAGAACCCTTGGCAATTCGCTTGCGGCGGCTGGGGCCAATAATCAGGTGGTTTGCCCGCTCCTTCTTTGTCATGGAAAGGATGATGGCTTCCTGTCGTTTCATGGCGCTGGTGTCAATTTCCTGGTTTCCCATTTGGGCTGCCATACCAGGCATCATCTCCATAATTGACTGCAGTGACCCCATCTTCTTTACTCGCTGCAACTGCTCCAGCATGTCCTGCAGGGTAAAGGTTTCGCTCATCATCTTTTTCTGGAGCTTTTCTGCCTCTTCCTCGTCGATGGTGGCCTGAGCCTTTTCTACTAAGGAAACGATGTCACCCATACCCAG
>JAGCMR010000150.1 GCA_017646305.1 Spirochaetaceae bacterium | reverse complement strand
TTTCGGCCTGCAGGGTTTCAGGATTCCCTGAACCAGTATTCTGTTCCAAGGAAACAGAACCGTAGGCATACAACAAGCCTTTACTCCGATTAAAGTTCACCTGGTCAGCCTGAATGCGGCTAGTGCTTTTTCCCTGCACCAAGGAAATCACTACATCCCCAGTAAAAACGATTATTTCGTCCTCAGTGGATTCATCAGTGTAATAGGAGGTAGTGCGGGCACTTTCTATGGTAACAGTACTACCTTCGGCAAAGAGAGATAAAGCCCCATACACGAAAAAAAGTGAGAAAAAAAGAACATATCTCCACTTGTAAGCTAAAGCCACCTGAACAACTCCACCAAACCTCAACATCCTTCCACGGATCTAAAGGGCTACACCACCCACACCCAATCCTGGCAAGCCCTGAGCATGACGATCTAGCATTTCCTTTACGTAAAGCCCAGTAAAGGACTCCTTGCACAGGGCTACTTCCTCAGGAGTTCCTGTAGCCACCACAGTTCCACCACGAAAACCACCTTCTGGCCCCATGTCGATGATATGGTCAGCTTGGAGAATTACATCAAGATTGTGCTCAATCATTACCACAGTATTGCCCTGATCCACCAACCGCTGAATAACCTCCATCAGCTGCTTTACATCAGCAAAATGCAAGCCCGTGGTGGGTTCATCAAGAATATACAAGGTCTTGCCAGTGGAACGACGAGCCAGCTCGTTGGCCAGCTTTACTCGCTGAGCCTCACCACCAGACAGGGTCAAGGCAGACTGCCCCATCTGGACATAGCCCAACCCCACAGAAAGCAAGGTATCCAGCTTGCGGGCAATGTGGGGAATGTGAGCAAAGAATTCCGTAGCCTCCTCAATGGTCATGGCTAGCACATCGGCAATATTCTTTCCCTTGTAGCGAACGTCTAGAGTTTCCTGATTAAAGCGAGCACCACGGCACACCTCACAGGGAATGTATACGTCGGGTAAAAAGTTCATTTCGATAGTAATTGTTCCTGCCCCCTGACAATTTTCACAACGGCCACCCTTTACGTTAAAGCTAAAGCGACCATTCTTAAAGCCCCGAGCCTTTGCCTCTGGCAAGCTAGCATACAATTCTCGAATGCCATCAAAAACCCCCACGTAGGTGGCAGGATTTGAACGAGGGGTACGACCAATGGGACTTTGATCAATGTTAATTACCTTATCGATATGCTCCAAGCCAGTAATCTCCTTGTAGGCTCCTACTGGCAGGCTAGAACGCATAATCTTGTTGGAAACAGCAGGAAAGAACACGTCGCTGAGCAAGGTGGATTTTCCAGAGCCTGAAACTCCCGTAATGCAAACGAATTTTCCCAGGGGAATCTCCACTGTTACATCCTTTAGGTTATGCTCCGTCACCCCAGCCAAGGTAATAAACTTGCCATTTCCTTCCCGCCGCTGGCTAGGAATCTCCATTTTTAGAGTGCCAGCAAGATATTGTCCCGTTAGGCTTTCTGGCACCAGCATCACCTCCTCTGGGGTTCCCGAGGCCACCACATTTCCTCCGTGAACACCAGCACCTGGTCCCAAGTCAATAATCCAGTCTGCCGTGCGGAGGGTTTGCTCATCATGCTCCACCACCACCAAGGTGTTTCCCAGATTTCGCAAATAGGTCAAGGTGTCAATAAGTCGCTGATTATCCCGCTGGTGCAGACCAATGGAAGGCTCATCGAGAATATACAAAACTCCCATGAGACTAGAGCCGATTTGGGTGGCAAGGCGAATACGCTGAGCCTCACCACCAGACAAGGTGGCAGCCTGACGCTCCAAGGTAAGGTAATCTAAGCCCACATTTTTCATAAAGGAAAGCCTATCTTGAATCTCCTTTTTGATTTGGCGAGCAATATGAGCCTCTGTCTCCGTAAGCTGAAGATTATTAAAAAAGTCGATGGAGTCTCCCACAGAAAGCTCCGTCAGCTGGAAAATATTCTTGCCACCTACCGTTACCGCCAGGGCCTCCTTTTTCAAACGGAAGCCCCCGCAGCTGGTACACTGACGATGCACCATAAATTTCTCATAGCTTTCTCGTTGGGCCTCAGAAAAGCTTTCCATTTGCCGTCGCCGCAAGTCTGCAAAGATTCCAGGCCAGGGCTTATTGTATACGGAATGGCCCTCCCCGCTTTGCTTGTGGTACACAAAATGGATTGGCTTGTCACTTCCAAAAAACAAAACCTTTTGCTGCTCTGGCGTCAGTTTTTCGTAGGGATCAGAAAGGCTAAAGCCGTATTCATCTGCCAAAGCCTGAAATCGAGCCCGTTGCCAGCCAGAGGTGGGGTTGTAGGAACCAAAGGCTCCCTCGTCAAAGGACTTGGTTTTATCTGGTACAATCAAGTCTAGGTCAAACTCCATGGTTTCACCCAAACCAGTACAATCAGGACATGCTCCCACAGGATTGTTAAAGGAAAAAAGCCGAGGCTGCAGCTCTGGAATGGAGATACCGCAGTCAGGACAGGAATTCTTTTGGGAGAAAAAATGCTCCGTTTCCGTGTCTCCAATACGGCGGGTAATAATGGTCATGCCGTTGGCAGCCTCTAGGGCAGTTTCCACCGAAGCTGCTACACGTTTTCGCACTTGGTCAGACAAAATAATACGGTCAATAACCAAATCGATGGAGTGCTTCTTCTGCTTGTCCAGCTTAATACTATCCTCCAGCTCCACCATCATGCCGTCAATTCGGGCCCGCACATAACCAGCCTTCCGAGCGTCCTCCAGAACCTTTTGATGCTCGCCCTTTTTGCGAAACACCACGGGAGCCATAATCTGAATCTTGGAACCTTCCTCCCAGGACATTACCCCGTCAATAATCTGATCAGTAGACTGCTCACGAATCTCACGACCACAATCAGGACAATGGGGAATACCAATGCGGGCAAAAAGCAAACGGTAATAGTCGTAAATCTCCGTTACCGTTCCCACAGTGGAGCGAGGATTACGATGGGTAGTTTTTTGTTCAATAGAGATAGCAGGAGAAAGCCCTTCGATGTAGTCAATATCAGGCTTATCCATTCTGCCTAAAAATTGACGAGCGTAGGAGGAAAGGCTTTCCATGTAACGACGCTGGCCTTCTGCAAAGATGGTGTCAAAAGCTAAGGAGCTTTTCCCTGAACCTGACAGACCAGAAATTACCACCAATTTATTGCGAGGCATTTCCACATCAATATTCTTTAAGTTATGTTCTCGTGCTCCACGCACTATCAATTTATCACTTTCTGCCATAATGAATTGCTCCATAAAAATAACTCAACAGAAGACCTGTTGAAAGTAAATAGCATATACATAAATACAGTGTATTTTACTGATTTAGAGCAAAAAAAACTAGAGACTATATGGTTACAAATCCATAAAAAATTATAGACAGGAGGATTCTTCACCTTGTCTCTTATATTCTGATATGATATAATACAGTGCTTTTTTCTAATTTTTTAGTAAAAGTCTATTTTTTCTTAATTAAGGTACAAAGAATGATTTATACAGATACAAGGGATGCTTCTGTTAAGGTTGATTTTAAGACTGCTGTTGTAAACGGCATGAATGCTGCCACTGGTGGGCTTTATATGCCAGTGGAAATACCAAGTCTTCCCTCTAGCATTTTGAATAAAACAAGTGAGCCATCCTTTCGGGATATAGCCTATGAGTCCATTAAACCCTTTGTGGAGGGAGAGATTCCAGAACGAGACCTGCAGGAAATCATCATGGATGCATATCCCTTTAATGCTCAAGTCGTTCCCTTGGATCCTCAATCCTATGTTTTAGAGCTGTTTCACGGTCCCACCTGTGCCTTTAAGGACTTTGGTGCCCGCTTTATGGCTCGTGCTATGTCATATTTTAATCGAGGAGAGGATCAGCCTCTGCACATCCTCGTAGCTACCTCTGGAGACACTGGTAGTGCCGTAGGAAGTGCCTTCCACAATGTGCCTGGTCTCGATGTTACCATCTTGTACCCAGAAGGAAAAATCAGTCCTTTACAGGAAAAGCAGCTTTCTACATTTACAGGAAATGTACGAGCTTTACGAGTGGCAGGAACATTTGATGATTGTCAAAAGCTGGTAAAAACAGCCTTTACAGATGCCCAGCTACGAGAAAAGTTCCGCCTTTCCTCTGCAAACTCCATCAACATTTCTCGACTTTTACCCCAAAGCTTTTACTATACCTATGCCTCATTGGTGATTCGTCATCGTAGTCCACGAGATAACAAGATTGACAATCCAGCCATTATCTGTGTTGTTCCTTCTGGTAACTTTGGAAACCTTACCTCTGGTCTTATGGCTCAAAAGATGGGAGCTCCCATTCAGGGATTTGTAGCAGCAACTAATTCCAACCGAACCATTCCAGACTGGATTGCCACTGGTGAATACCAAGCACGACCTTCTGTCGCAACCCTTTCCAATGCCATGGACGTAGGAGCTCCTAGCAACTACGAAAGAATGAAGGCCATGTTCACCCTCGATGAAATTCGTCAGAATATGGCTTCCTATTGGCTTGACGACACAGGAACCATGGAGGCCATTCGCAGCTGTCACCGTCGCACTGGATACATCATCGATCCCCACGGAGCAGTTGCATGGCAAGCTTGGGACGACATCCGCCGAGGTGCTATGAGTCGCCTTGTAGATGGAATTACCGGGGACTACACCCAGCCTGGACTTACTCCTAGCTTGCCCAGCTGGTCACAACGAGTCTTAGATAGAGAAGCCATCGGTTTAGTACTGGAAACAGCTCACCCCTCAAAATTCGGCGACATCGTAGCAGATGCAGTGGGACGAGAGCCACCTCTTCCAGACCGTCTAGAACGTGTACTCCGTCTCCCAGACCTTTCCCAGCCCATGACTGCCGATTACGACAGCTTCCGTCAGTGGCTAATGGAAAATCTGTAATACTATCCCTTTTCGTATTGTTGTACTTCGTCCAGCAGGTGGATAATTTCTACCCCTGCTTGAGCAAACATTGACAGAGAGTCAGCACTGTCGTGGTATTTTCGCTGGCACACTACCCGCTTGATACCACAGTTAATAATCAACATAGTACAGGTTCTACAGGGAGTCATTCTGCAATAAAGGGTGGCTCCCTCAATGGAAATACCATTTTTTGCAGCCTGACAGATAGCATTTTGTTCTGCATGAACAGTCCGAACACAATGCTGTGTTACAGATCCATCTTCGTGAATCATTTGCTTTAATTGATGGCCCACATCATCACAATGAGGGAGCCCTGCTGGAGATCCTACATAACCAGTTACAAGAATGCGGTTATCCTTGGCAATGACGCAACCAGAACGGCCACGACCACAGGTAGCCCGCTTGGCCACCGTGTCGCAGATTTCCATAAAATAATTGTCCCAGTGGGGACGAGTATAAGGTACATTCTCTTCCGACATACCTTTATACTAATTCAAGAACAAGGCTTTGTCAAACAAGAATAAATCCAAAGCAGGAGGCTTTAATGGATCAGCACCAATGTGAAAACCATTTCAATGAAATTTTTCCCTTCTGGAAAGACTTGGATAGCAGGGACAAAGAGCTTCTGTGCCAAAATACCAGTATTCAAACATATGAACAGGGAAATCTCATCCATAACGGTAACCACTGCACTGGTGCCATTGTAGTAAGCTCTGGTTGCCTGCGGGTGTACCTACAACCAGAGCAGGGACGGGAAATCACCTTATACCGCCTCTTTCCTGGCGATATTTGCATGCTCTCCGCCTCCTGCGTTCTAGAAGCTATAACCTTTGACGTGACAATCGATGCAGAAGAAGAAAGCACCTGCTACCTCATTGCCGGCGGAATCTTTGCCGACATGGCAGCAAGAAATCTTTCCATGAAGAACTTTGCTCTGGAAACAGCCGTTTCTCGATTTTCTGATGTAATGTGGGTAATGCAGCAGATTCTTTTTATGAGCTTTGACAAGCGACTGGCAATTTTTTTGTGGGATGAAATAACAAAAACAGGACAGGATTCAATAAAAATGACCCATGAGCAGATAGCCCGCTACATGGGTTCAGCTCGGGAGGTTGTTTCCAGAATGATCAAGTACTTTGCAGCCGAGGGCATTGTGGAAACCTCCCGAGGAGGTCTAAAGATTATAGACCGGAACAAGCTTAGGGAATTAGCCCTTTAAGAAGGCTTCCAGCTTATCCTTAGGCAGAGCACCAACGGACTGGCGATCAACCACTCCCTTGTTCAAGATTACCAA
>JAGCMR010000149.1 GCA_017646305.1 Spirochaetaceae bacterium | reverse complement strand
GGCACCTTTCAGGCACTCAAAGGTTCGTTTTACCAGCTCCTCACGGGCTTGGCACAATACCTGGATAGTAACATCATCTGGGATGCGGTTTTCTTCGATGAGGCGACGCAAGAAGTCGTATTCAGTTTGTGAGGCACTGGGAAAGCCTACCTCAATTTCCTTAAAACCTAGCTTTACCAACAAGTCAAAATAGGCCAGCTTCTGCTCAATTCCCATAGGGATGGCCAAGGCTTGGTTTCCATCCCGCAAGTCTACGGAACACCAAATAGGTGGCTGGGTAATTTCCTTATCTGGCCATTGGCGATTTACAAGTGGAATCTTTCCAAAGGGCTTGTATTTTCCTGCGTTCTTCATTTTTTCCTCCTGATGGTTGAAGACATAAAAAAAGACCCGTTGCCTTCTGGCAACGGGCCGGTAATTCATAGGCAATACCTATACAGCACCTTACCTTTAAGGCAAAACAGAGAGAGAATCTGCTAGTAGTAGGTAAAATACTGAATAAGTCATACCGAAATTATACAAATCACCATGGTCTTTGTCAATGGAAAGATAAGAAAAAATGAAGTGTTGCTAAAAAAATGCACTAATATTTAATGTATTGCTGTGATGAAAGTGCTCGTCAAGCAATGTCTGTTTTCAAAGACGAAATATAACATGATGTTACTTCTTCTTGAAAAAATGTGCAACTTAGTCTATAAATAGAAAATGGTATCTGAAAAAAAAGCCTTAGTTACAGGCGATGTATACAAGAATTTTGAAGTGTTGACTGTGGAGCCTCTGACAGAACTTTCTGCACAGGGGATTTGGTTGCGGCATAAAACCTTAGGAATGGAAATCTTCCATATCTTGAATCAGGATGAGGAAAATCTTTTTGCCTTTGCCTTTAAAACTCCTCCAAAAAATTCCACTGGTGTTGCCCATATTTTGGAGCACTCAGTTCTTTGTGGCTCAAAGAATTATCCTCTCAAAGATCCCTTTATTCGCATGGTGAACCAGAGCGTCAAGACCTTCCTCAACGCCATGACCTTTTCTGACAAAACCGTGTATCCTGCCTCATCAATTTCTCGTGCAGATTACTTTAATCTCATGGGTGTGTATGGGGATGCAGTATTTTTTCCCCTGCTGGAAAAGTGGACCTTTGCCCAAGAGGCTCATCGTCTGGAGCTAGATTCTCAGGGAAAACCCTCTATCCAAGGAGTGGTGTATAATGAGATGAAGGGAAATTATTCTAGCTTTGAAAATATTGCTGGAGACTGGGCTGTTCGCAGTGTATTGCCTAATACCATTTACGATCTTGATTCTGGTGGAGATCCAGTAGAAATTCCTTTGCTGAGCTATCAGGATTTTGTAGATTTTCATCGTAACCACTATAATCCTGGCAATTGTCGCCTCTTTTTGGCAGGAAATATTCCTACCCAAGATCAAATTGATTTTATTTGTCATCGTTTTTTAGATACCTATCAAGAGACTATTGACGGTCTTTCTCTTCAGCAGGCAGAAGATGGTAGTGTTTTACGGCAAGAGCCTTCTACCTGTGAACACAAGAATCTTTTGCCCTTGGACACACCTCCTGAATCCTTTACAGAGCCTGTGGTGCTGGAAAAAATTGGCCCCCTTGCCAAGGAGGGAGAAGAGACAGATGATGCAGAAGAAGCTGGTTCCAATGTAACGGTTACGTGGTTTTTGGGTGATTCCTCTGATCCTGTGCGACACATGGAAAGCATTTTGGTGGCAGAAATTCTTATTGGCCACGATGGCTCACCCTTGTCTCAGGCCCTGCTGGAATCAGGTTTGGGAGAGGATTTAGCTCCTAACAATGGACTTGATAGCGAAATGCACTGGGTTCTCTTTACTGCAGGCTTGCGGGGTTGTAATCGGCAGGATGCCCAGAAGGTGGAATCTGTAATCTTTTCTGTTTTGGAGCGACTATGTACCGAAGGGATTCCTCAAGAGGATATTGACGCTGCTGTTTTGGCAGTGGATTTTTCTCAGCGGGAGGTTCGCCGCGTTTATGGCCCCTATTCCTTAGTCTTGATGCGACGCTGTTTACGGGGCTGGCTCTATGGCCGTAGTCCCTCGGAAACACTTTTGACACGAGAGTGTTTTGCAAAAATCAAGGAGCGAATTGCTCAGGATCCCCACTATGTTCAAAATTTGATTTCTCAGCTTTTATTGCAGAATAAGCATCGTTCCAGAGTGACGGTATATCCCCATGCTGATTATAGTTTGCAACGGAAGGAAGCCGAAGCAGCCCTTATTAACCGTCTCATGGAAGGAACCTCAATAGAAGAAGTGCAGGCAAATCATCAAAAGCTGGTGGAATTTCAGCAGGCTGGGGGAGAAAAGGAGGATGCCTCTATTTTGCCCCACCTTTCTCTCCATGAGCTTCCCACAGATGTAGATGAGATTACTATAAAAAGGCAGTCGGGGCCAAATCAAGTGCCTGTCTTTGTCAGTCAAGAGGCCACCAATGGTATTGTATATGCCCAGCTCTGTTTTCCTGTAGATTTGCTAGAGCCAGAAGATTATCTTTTTCTGCCATTCTTGGCAGGCAGTATTTCCAATGTTGGCTTTGGTACCACCAGCTGGGTAGAAGCAGCTCGTCGCAGTGCCTTGGAAACTGGCGGGATGGGAGGAAATCTCTTTACCTCTGCCATGATGAATGGCTCAGATAACTTAATGGCATACAATGAGAAGGGGGAGTTTGTACATGATCCAGTTTTTGGTCGAGACTGGCTCTTCTTTAAGGTAAAGATGCTGACGGAGAAGTCTGAAAAAGCCCTTGCTTTGTTGCAGGAAAATCTTTTGACAGTGGATTTTTCTGATTCTCAGCGACTTTCCTCCTTGTTAAAGGAATTTAGAAACGATTTTGTTGCTTCCTTGGCTCCCAATGGTAACGAATATGTTGCTTCTCGTACAAGCTGTACCTTGAGTCGCAACAAGGCAATCGATGAGCTGTGGAATGGATTAAGTCAGCTTGCCTACATAAAGACCATGCTGGATATGGATATAGTTCAGCTGGGACAAAAACTGTCTGCTATTTTAACACGGATCAAGGAGCAGGGAGCCATTGCTCAGATTATTGCAGATGAGGAAAGTCTTGATGTAGCCTTGCCCCTTTTGGAAAAAGTGATTGCAGATTGTAAGCTTTTTCCACCTAAATCACGGCTCAATGATAATACACAGCGATTTTACCAGCTAACAGAGCTTCCTAGTTCCAGCTTGGAATCAGTGGGAGAAGCTCTTGATGCAACTCAACAGATAGCCCCCTTGTTGGAGCTTTTACCAGGAAATTTTCAGGTGGGATTTGCCGCTATTACCTGTAAGGGTAAGGGCTATGATAATCCAAGCTATGTGTATGACGGAATCCTAGCCCATTGGATTACAAACACTGCCTTGTGGGAACAAATCAGAACGGTGGGAGGAGCCTATGGTGCCTTTGCCTGGCCAGATACCTCTGAACGAATTTTTGGCTTTGCCACCTATCGTGACCCTAAACCGCTGCGTTCCTTGCAGGTGTTCCAACAAGTAATTGCTCAGGCTGCAGAAGCTTGTCTTGAACAAGAAGAATTGGAAGCAATGATTACTGGTTGCTATAGTAAGGAAGTACAGCCTAAAAGTCCTTCTAGTAGGGGAAGCGTAGGATTCCTGCGGTATTTGTATGGATACACCCAGGAAGCTAAGAAAAAAAAGCTGGAAATGCTGGTGCAGGCAAAGCCAGAGCATATTAGACAGTCAGCACAAGAGCTTTGGGCTTCTCTTCAGCAATACCAAAGACAGGCAGCCATTATCAATGGTAATGATTTGAATGTAGATGAGTTGAAAGACTGGAAAAATATACGGCAACTGAGTATAATGAATGAAACCTTGCGATAAGGAGTGGTAAAAGTAATGGATAGTAAATTAGATGAATGTATTGGTAAGCTAAGAACCCTTGTGTCAGATGTACAGGGAGCACCTTATCCAAGTACAATTGAAAATGAGTTGTACACAATATGGTTTGAGCATATTCAGCGTTCTGCCATGGACTGCTTTGTATTTTTGAATGAAAATTTTCCTCAGGAGCCAGAGGAAATTTCCCAGTCCTTAGAAGGAATGTTCTAAAATAAAAGGCTTACATCTCCACTCAGCTTTTGTACCAATAATCAGAGTGAGTCCACCAGTGGACTCTCTAATGAACTCACTGGTGAGCTTACTCACGGTTTGATTAAACTTGTTGGTACAATATGCCGATATTCTACTAGAGAAATTATCTCTAGGATTCGATAGGGGATATGGGGAGTATGTCGGCCTTGCGTATAAACAATAAGTTAGAGTTAAGTCCATTAAATAATTCATTGAAGAAGACAGGATTTGCCAGATGGCGTTATTTATTTAATGCCAAGAATAGCTTTAATGGTGAGGGTGGTTCTTTTTTCATTGAATTGTATCTTATCAATCCAGGTTTATCTCCTGACGAAGTTATTTGGTCTGATCCCCATGCAATTCCTGCCTTCAAAGATGAAAGTCAGCTTTTTATGCCAGAGGAGGCTGTGTCCCCTCATTCCTATGTAGCAATCCGAGTGGGAATGCCTGGCCTTGGTGGAAAAGTGATTCAGAATTTCTTGCCTGCAAGCTCCCTTTGTATTTCTAAAAATCTGTTGGATGTAGCTAATGGTGCATTTCATCTGGAGAATGAATTTCTGTCTGGAGTAGCAGAAGATGAAAATAAATATGCCTCTTGGCAGCTGAAGATAGA
Source organism: Spirochaetaceae bacterium (assembly GCA_017646305.1). Next base: position 1,017 of record JAGCMR010000149.1, on the reverse strand, counting down.
AAAGCTCTGTCAATTTGCTCCTAGAAAAATGCAAAAGGAAATGTATTGGGGTGTTCCTGCTGTCCGCTGTTTTATTTCAGGTGAATTGCAGTTTTGTGGTGAAACATATATTGTGGAGCCTGGAACCTCCTTTGGCTATGTGGATAAATTGTGGGGTAAGGATTACCCCTATCCCTTCTTTCATCTTTCTTGTTCCCATATCAGTAGTATTATTACAGGAAAGCCCTTGGTAAATGCAGCCTTTGCAGTACAGGGAATTTATCGAGATTCCTTTGCGCTCTTTGCAGAAATTGATACGGTAAAGCTTTCCCGTCCTAGAGTTAAGAACAAGCCCAATTTTGGCTGTGTCGTTATGGAAAATAAGGTTCACTGGACAGTAAGTGTTCCCTTTCACCATCATCTTGTCGATATTGATGTTTTCTGTCCCTCTGATGAAATGTCTGTACGTTCCTATAGCTGTCCCTCTAATCCACGAGAGGAGTTGCAGGTGCTGGGTGGTTCTACAGGAACAGGGGAACTGCGACTTTATCGAAAAATTAAGAAAAAAAGCCTTGAGTTAATTGAACATGCCATCTTGCAGGATGTTCGTTGTGAGTATGGTGGCCGAGAACAGGCTGATTTCAACTCTTAACAAAAGCTTGTTTTTCTTATTTTCCTTGAGATAAAATATTCGTTTTTACTTGTCTTTTTCCCACTTCATTTTTACTTTTAAAGTATGATGAACTACGATCAATATACCGTAAAGGCACAAAATGCCCTGCAGGATGCAAGTCTTATTGCACAGCAGAATGACCATAGTGAAGTGGGAACAGCGCACCTTTTGTATGCCTTGCTTCAGCAAGACGATGGAATGGTGCCACCCCTTGTTGAGCGGATCGGTGGCTCTGTCCGCCACTTGATTGACGAAACCCAAAAACTTTTAGATGCTTTTCCTCGTATCAGCGGGGCAGCTCAAATTGCCATGTCTGGGGAGGCGGCAAAAATTCTTGCTAAGGCTGCCAAGGTGGCCGACTCCCT
>JAGCMR010000148.1 GCA_017646305.1 Spirochaetaceae bacterium | reverse complement strand
ATGGCAAATCCCTTACCCATGGCAGCAGTGGTATTTCCAACTGCGTCCAAGGTATCGGTAATTTCACGAACCTGAGGAGGAAGACCAGACATCTCAGCAATACCACCAGCATTATCGGCAATAGGACCATAGGCATCTACTGCAACAGTGATTCCTGTGGTAGAAAGCATTCCAACTGCAGCCAAAGCGATACCATACAAGCCTCCAGCCATGTAGGCACCGATGATTCCCACAGAAATCACCAGGATAGGACCAGCTGTAGAATGCATACCTACTGCAATACCACTAATAACGGTGGTTGCAGGACCAGTTTCTGACTGGAGGGCAATCTTCTTTACAAAGCGATAGTCACCAGAAGTGTAAATCTCAGTAATATAACCAATAAGAAGACCAACAATCAATCCAAAGATGATGGAGATAGCAGCATTAAAGTTACCAAAGCAGTACTTACTGAGCAGCAATGAGGCTACAATAACAACGGCACTGGAAACATAGCTACCCATCTTGAGGGCCTTGTGGGGACTTGCTTTTTCATCACCACGAACAAAGAAGGTTCCCAAAATGGAGGCAAGAATACCGATGGCAGACAACACCAGAGGATACATGGCTCCACTAGCCTGATGGAATACAACACCCAAGGTAATGGCTGATACGATGGATCCAACATAAGACTCAAAAAGGTCTGCACCCATTCCTGCTACGTCACCAACGTTATCACCAACGTTGTCTGCAATAACAGCAGGGTTACGGGGATCGTCTTCAGGAATACCAGCTTCTACCTTTCCTACCAAGACAGCTCCAACGTCTGCAGCCTTTGTGTAGATTCCTCCACCTACACGGGCAAACAAAGCGATGGAAGAGGCTCCCAAGGAAAAGCCAGAAAGAACGTTGGCATCACCAGTAATCATATAGATGACACTTGAACCTAAAAGACCCAAACCAACAACGCTCATTCCCATAACAGCACCACCAGAGAATGCTACTGACAGGGCCTTGTTCATACCACCCTTCATAGCACCAGCGGCAGTTCGGACGTTAGCCTTGGTAGCAACACTCATTCCACAGTAACCAGCTACAGTGGAGAACACAGCTCCTACCAAAAAGGCAATAGCGGTAATCCAGCTAATACCAAATCCGATGAGAACAAACAAAACTGCTACGAAAAAGAGCAGAATTTTGTACTCAGCCTTGAGGAAGGCCTGAGCTCCCTCGTGAATAAAGGCTGCAATTTCCTTCATGCGGTCTGTACCCGCATCTTGCCGAGCTACACGGCTAGCCAAAATGGCTGCGAACAGCAGGGCAACACCACCAAGAACAGGTGGCACAATCACCATTAAATCCATGATTCTTCCTTAAGCTATAGGGGATTAAGATTTCCTTTTCAAAGGGGGAGGATTCAAAATACCCCCACGAAAAAAGAACAAGAAATATTATAATTCAAGATATAATGAACTTGCAAGTTTTTTTTATTTTTTTTCTGAAAATATATATATTTTTGCTATTTTAGTTGCTTAAATGGTAACACAATGAAAATTACAGCTATTAGCTTTATTAAGTTACAAGGAGTTACTGTTGCCCACCCTTGAGAAAGACCCTTCTTCGTGGTATACTTACATATTATTGACTTTAGAAAAGTCGAGATCATATCAGTTTTTAGAGGAAAATCATGGCGAAATATCCCTTTGAATCCATAGAGCCCAAGTGGCAGGCCTATTGGGAAAAGAACAAAACCTTTAAGGTAACAGAGGACACAAAATTTGAACCAGCAAAACGACGGTATGTGCTGGACATGTTCCCCTACCCTTCCGCCCAGGGTCTTCATGTAGGACATCCTGAAGGCTACACCGCCACAGACATTTATTGCCGCTACCTGCGAATGAATGGCTACAATGTGCTTCATCCCATGGGATATGATGCCTTTGGCCTTCCTGCCGAGAACTACGCTATTAAGACAGGAACCCATCCTGCCACCACCACCAATGCAAATATTGACCATTTTACCCAGCAAATCAAGGCTTTGGGCTTTTCTTACGACTGGGACCGCTGCGTTTCCACCTGTACTCCCGACTACTATCACTGGACCCAGTGGATCTTCCTGCAGCTGTACAAAAAGGGACTGGCCTACGAGGCAGAAACTCCCATTAACTGGTGTCCCAGCTGTCTTACTGGCCTTGCCAACGAAGAAGTTAAGGACGGTTGCTGTGACCGCTGTGGAACCACCGTTACCCGAAAAACTATTCGCCAGTGGATTCTCAAAATTACCGCCTATGCTGAGCGATTATTGGAGGATTTAGAAGGCTTAGATTGGCCTGAATCCGTAAAGCTCATGCAGCGAAACTGGATTGGAAAGAGTGAGGGTGGCGAAGTTTCCTTTAAAATTGCTGATGCAGAGGGAAATCCCAGTGACCAGGAGCTTTTGATTTATACCACTAGAGCCGACACCCTCTACGGTGCCACCTACATGGTTGTAGCTCCTGAACACAAGCTAGTTCCCAGCCTCACCACAGCT
>JAGCMR010000147.1 GCA_017646305.1 Spirochaetaceae bacterium | reverse complement strand
CAAAGCCAGATTTCTTCAACTGCTCCATGGCATAATGGGCATCTCCCACACCGGGGAAAATTAATTTGCTGGCAGCATCCAAAGCCTGTGGACTGGTAGCCCGCACATATTCACAACCAAGAGCATCCAGCGCTCGCTCAACACTCTTTACATTACCTGCATTGTAATCGATGATTCCTATCATGGTTGTATTTTACCGCAAAAATCTGACTCTGTGAATAGAAAACTTTAACTATTCTTTAGTACTTGCATTATGAATCAAATATGCTATACTATAGACTCGTGGAAATGGCAGAAAATATACAGCAAGAAGATTTTACTCAAGTTGACATTGACGAATTCTTCGAGTCAGATGAACAGCAAAAAGATTTCTCCACCGAACTTGTTGTACTTTCGGAAAGCGAAGCCTCTGTTTTGGCCAAGTTAATTCATTTTCTCAAGGATGACGATCCAAATACCCTTTTGGGAATCATGGAGCGTTTTGGAGATATGGAAAAACTGGTAGCCAACATTACCCACTTCCCTTCATTGCTAGAACGGCAGATTATTATGGGTGAGACCCGAACCCAACACACCCTCATTGAAGGCTTACTGACTCATCGTGATGGAGATAAGATGCTCCACCTTCCTTCCAAGGCTATTTTGGGTAAGGGATTCTTGGTGACAAAGTATCACACCTTCATATCCATGTACCGCATTGCAGTGAATTCGGGAATGCCCAAAAAAGATGCCCAGGAGGTATACAATACCGCCAGCATCATTCTCTTTACCATCATGGCAGAAGACGTTTATCTGGACTTGATTGATGACCAAACCCTTCCCTTAGACATACGACGAGAAATTGCCTATTCTCTGATTGTTTTGTGGGAACATCGATATGACCGGAATGTTTCCGATGCAGCTCCCGTTTTGCAAGCAGTATGGGAAGCCCGCAGAAACCTAGCTCCCGCCTTTGGAACCATGGTGGGAACAAGTGAGCTTCTGCTTATTTCCATCCAAATGGACGAAAACTGGACAGCCTTCCTGCGAGAAAAACTCAGCGAAAAGGATGTTTCTCAGGCCATGGAGGAATTTTTGTTTGGTTTGTCTTACGAGCAGATTCAAACATTGCGCACCATTCTCCGAGAACGAGGAATTGCAGCTATTGGCCGTGACGAAATATCCACCTTCTTAGAGCAGGAAATTAAAATCGATGTGGCTTCGGATCTAAGGGACTTTTACATGCAATATACGGTACGCCGTGACAATGCACGTGCACGTAAACGACTCCAGATTCCTGGCCCTCATCATACATTAGAAGATCATTATATGAGGTTTATTTTAGAAAGGAATAAGGAGAAACAACAAGATGTCTCAGAGTAAAAAAACACCCTTCCGATTCGGGGAAAAGATTCGCACTGTGCGTGAACGAAAGGGATATACCCTCAAGGTTGTGGCACAGCGGGCTGGGGTGAGCGAAAGTCTTGTGTCCCAAATTGAACGCAACAAGGTGTCTCCCGCCATTGATACATTGCTGGTGCTGGCAGATGTCCTTGATATAAACTTGGAGTTTCTTTTTGAGGAATATCGCCGGGAACGACCTGTGCAAATTATTCGCTCCCAAGAACGACGCACCGTAGAAGAAGAATCGATTATTTATGAAGAATTAGCTAAGCCCACAGAAAATGATGGAAACCATTCTCTGGAATCCTACATTGTAAAAATTCCACCCAATAGCCAAACCCTCCGTGGATCCTACGGTCACTTGGGACGAGAGCTGGGATTTATTATTACAGGAAAGGGACAACTTCACTACGAGTCAAAGATCTACGATTTGGAAGAAGGTGACAGTGTTTCCTATTCAGCCTCATCTCCCCACACTCTGGTGAATGTAGGAGATGAAACCCTAACCGCCCTGTGGGTAGTAACTCCACCACAGCGCTTTGTGTAAGCATTTCACGTTTACTATTTTACAATCCAATTTTGCATAAAAAAAGGCTCCCCTATTTACCATAAGGGAGCTTTTTTGTTTCCTCCAATTACAGGGAGGATTCTCTCAGGAACTTAGATTCTGGGGGGAATAACAGTTGCTACACCCTCAATTACAACCTCGCCATCCTGGTTCTTACAGATGGTGGACATAGTTGCAATGTCGAACTTTTCCTTTTCCTTGATTTCTGTAACTTCCAACTCAACGGTCAAGGTGTCATCAATGCGAACGGCCTTCTTGAACTTCAAGTCCTGGCTCAAGTAGGTTGTTCCAACACCGGGCATCCCCATACCAATAGCAGCAGAAATAATACCTGCACCAATCATTCCGTGAGCAATGCGTCCCTTGAACATGGTGTTCTTTGCATACTCATCGT
>JAGCMR010000146.1 GCA_017646305.1 Spirochaetaceae bacterium | reverse complement strand
TGAATGACTTTCATCAGGAATTTCAACAAACCAAGGATCATGAAACACCTTGGAGGCTGTCTCAAAACTAAGATGATGCTTATTTTTGTTGAGAATGTCCTTTTCACTGTCCCATTCACAGCAATCATCAGAACTATAAACGGTCATTACCTAAAGTATATAATAGCAATACTTATTTGTAAATACAATTCTGTAAGCAAATAGTATCCTAATCCTTCCCACTAAAACTTATACTTCCAAGACAGGGGAATAGCCAAGTAAGTGGAACGAAGAGAGGCTACCGAGGTGGAGGTGAGCCATTGGTGCAGATCAATCTTCACACCGGCGATAATCTGATGTTTTTCATTCTCAAAGATAAAGCGAGGATGAATGGTCATGTTCCAGGGATTTCGCCAGTCATCATCATTGAGGAATTCGGTAAAATATTTTAAGTCAATCTTAAAGTCTAAGTCTTCAACGATTTCAAAGATAATCACACCACCTGCATAAAAAGGATTTTGCTCGGAGCTGTACAAGGCAGCCTCCAAATCCGCACCAAAGGTAAAGCGCCACAGTCGGTATGTTCCACTAAAATTGATGATATGACTGGTGTCGTAGCGGTCATTCCACTGCACAATGGGATTGCTGAGGATTTTTCGCCAGTCTCCGTAGCCGTTGGCTGTCCCGATAGCATAACCGTTGTAGGTGTAGCCTCCGCTGATGTAGAGATTTTCCACACCAACAAAGCTAGCAAATATGCTGAAGGAAGAAGCATCACCCTTGTAATTAAGTCCAACATTAAAGCTATCCATGTTTACGTTGGCGCCAAAGTTCATTTTGAGGGAAAGATTATTGTTATTCACAGCAAGGTGCGGCACATTTACCCCAAGGGTAACGGGACCCCATACAAAGCTAGTACCAAAATATTTTTTTCCATACCAGCCATTAGGAGTAAACTCGTTGAACACGTTCATAAAAGAAGCTGGCAAGGCCATGTAAAAATTATTGCCAAAGACCATTTCCACGTGCTTGTTGGGACGAAACCACACATTTGCCTTAACAGGGCTTCCTACCAAGGTGTAGTCTTGATACTGATAGTCGTTGGCCAAATCCAGTCGATATTCTGCTTGAGCCCCAAAATAAGTCATGTTAATAAGACCAAAGGCAGTATTATACAAACCACCAAAACCACTGGATTTTTCCCCTGTACCCTGGCCATTATCCTGAAGCTCGTAAATTCCTTCGGTACCGAACTTGTTATATACCTCATAGGTTTGAGAAAAAGCCTGACTCCCCGCCCCCATTACAAAAAAAATAGCAACTATCCACAGTAGTCTTTTCACAGGAAAACTCCTTTTTGCAAAGCTACAGTAAACGATAGTTGCCAGTTCAGCTTAAAGCAAATCCTCTAGATTAATTTAAAATCGATTTAAGCTCTTGTTAAAACTCCATCAATATGCTGCTTCTGCCACATTCTTCGTTATGGTGATTCGAGCATCGGGATGATTTTGAGCCAGAGTTACCGGGAAGGAAGCAGAAATCTCTCCATAACCAGCCTGACGCACCACTGCTCGGTGCCAGTCTCGGAAGCAGTAGAGACGCAATTTCTTTGCAGCCAAAATAGACTTCATACCGATGGTAATACAACGACGAGGCATAGCTTCCACCGCTCCACCTAGGTCTCCAATGGAATTAACGGCTCGTGTTTCAGCAGAAATATCAAGGATACGGGTGGGACGCTGGGCAAATTCCTCAACACTCACCTCTTCTGGCTCATTAAAGGCCAAGTGACCTGTTATACCAATGCCACCATAGCACACCTGAGCTCCACCTAAGGCAGCAAGCTTTTCGTCCAAGGCTACAGGATTTGCAGGATCAGGGAAAACTCGCTGTTCTGGAGGCATTACCAGTTCGGGCAAAATCTGATTATATACGGTGCGATTCATAAAACCACGGAAGCTTAGTCCATGGTCAATGTCGATGTATGTATCTTCGTCTGTAAGATATTCATCCATATTGAAAAACCAAACATTTTTTAAACTCACTTTTTGCTCATTTACCAGACGTACAAAGATGGGATATTGTCCTACCGGCCCCACTGGACAAATAAACACAGTCTCCTTGCCAGCTGCGTTATTGGCCTTGATGTGGTTAATCATATCCAAAGCCATTTCGTAAAACACTTCCCCTGCGTCACCAAGGATCACAATGGGAATGCGAGAATTGGTAGTCAACTCATCTTTCTTCAACATAAAATAATCCATAAAAG
>JAGCMR010000145.1 GCA_017646305.1 Spirochaetaceae bacterium | reverse complement strand
GCTTTATTCACTAAACCGTATTATACTGAATTAATCACTATGGTTAATATTCTACCGATTGCCAGCGGAAAGGGTGGCGTGGGAAAAAGTGCTGTATCGGTTAATGTAGCCGTCAGTCTTGCCCAAAAAGGAAAAAAGGTTATACTCTGCGACTTCGATTTTGGTGGCGCAAATCTCCATACCTTGCTTGGATTGAAAAACAATCAAGCTGGTATGGGTAATTTTATTTATCGTCAAATAGCAGACCTTAGTTCAATCCTACAAGAAACTGGCATCGAAAATCTTCAGTTTATTGCAGGAGACTGCCTTTTCCCCGGCACAGCAAACATGGATTTTTTCATGAAGAAAAAAATCATGAAGGATTTAACCACCCTCCCTGCAGATTATGTTATCCTAGACTTAGGTGGAGGAAGCAACTACAACACCTTGGACTTCTTTCTGCTAACCTACAATTCATTGCTTGTTACCTCACCTGAAATCACCTCCATTATGAATGCCTATTCATTCCTAAAGGGTGCTATTTTCAGATTCTTTACTCATCAATTTCCTAATAAAAGTGCAGAAAGAGCTTATATTCATGACTTCATCAAATCAGTTGCTACTGGAACAGAAAGTTCTTTCATTGCACTGATGGAAACCCTTTGCCAGCAATTCCCAGAAACAGGTATTCCTGCCTGTCAGGAATTAGCAAAATTGAGACCACAGGTTGTATTAAATATGGGCTCCACCATTCAGGACTTGGAAATGGGCCGCAGACTCCGCTCCTTGGTTAATTCCAAGCTCAGCATACCTATGGATTTTATCGGCTTTATTCCCTCAGATCCCATTGTTCCCATGGCCGTTGCTCGGAGAGCCCCTGCCAGCATTTTGGAACCAGCAAGCAATTTTGCCATAGCAATTCACAAAACTGCAGACAGAATTCTTGCCCACGAATACGACTTAAACGACAATCTCTCCATCGATGATGCCGACTTGGAGCTTTTAAAATCTGAATATACTTCTGGAGAGCAGGAATAGGAATCAATATGAATTTGCAGAATCTTTCGACAGAAATCCACAACCAAAGCAGAACCATAGAAGATGTATTTATGAGCTTCTCCAGGGAATTTCCTCAGCTCCTAGGCTCAGGAAAAAGCTCCACCTTGGATACCCTGCTGGAAACACTCCAAACTTTGGAAAATGAAAATAACCTCTCTGGTCGTACAGAAACCTCTCACTTCACCAACTACGAAGAAAAATATGCAGGGCTTTTCAAGGAGTTGAACGAAAAGATTCAAAATCTAAGTTTGATTAATAGCGATATTTCCCACATCAAAAATGACAGTGAGGAAATGGAGCTTATTGCCCTTAATGCCATGGTGGTCTCCATCAAATCTGGTGACAAGGGACGAGCCTTCTCCAAGATCACAGAAAACCTCCAGCAGCTTTCATCTAGCATGATTGCCCTTTCTGCCCGACTTTCTAGTGAAGAATCATCCCTGATTAACAATGTAAATACCCTTAAAGACCTTTTCCAAGAAATCACTTCTTGTCAGCATAATATTTCTGTCATTAGCTCCAAGGAAATGAACAAGATTTCCAACTGTATTGCAAATTCCTGTGCTCCTCTCCAGGAAATGAAGCAGCTTTCCCAATCCGTTTATCCTCAAATCCAAGCTGCAATGGAAGGCTTACAGCTACAGGACATTATCAAGCAGGCATTTGATCACGTTATCATGTGCTTTGACCAGTTTGTAGATGATGATTCCATAAGCGACCACGAAGAAAAGCTCGATACCATTGCCTTTAACATTTCCTTGTCAGAAATTGCACAGGACGTTCTTAGAGACATTGGTGACCATCTTAAACATGCTTCAGATATTTTCAGCCAAAAATGGGATGTTGTAGAAAATATCTTGAATCAAACTGAAGAGCACCGTACTGATTACGTTCACAATTTCTCCCACAGTGCCACATCCACAGGAGAAATGTCTATCGTAGCCCAGTTGGAGTCTGCAACAGAGGGCTTCCAAGAGCTCCTAAAATATTTCGCCCAATTCCAGGGTATTCAGAAAAAGGTTGTTACCGTTTGTCGAAACATCATCGACAGAGCACACGGAATGTACGATGTCTTTGGAAGCCTGCGACCAGTTATTAGCAGACTCCAGCACGTTCGTATTCTCCAGCAGATAGAAGTATCTAAAAACGATGCTGTTATGGCTGTTAAAGATCTCGTTACCGACATGGATAACCTGATTATGGATTCATCCAATTCCTTGGATACCATGCAGGTAACCATCGAAACCTTCATTGCAGAAATTGGGGAAATGATTTCTGTATTCACCAAAACCATGGCTGATGACAATGCAAAGATGTCAGAGGTACGGACAGAAAAGGTTGCCTTCTTTAACTCCATGCAAACCATTCAAGATAGAATTTATTCCTTGATGCAGCACTTTACCGTTTATCCCCCTGAGTTTAAGCAACAGTGCGACAATGTAAACACCATGTTATGTCAACTTCAGTCCATCCAGATGGACTTCAATAGAATCCATAGTCAGATTACTACTGAAATCCAGCGACTTTCTAACAAGAAAACTGATTTTATGCATGAAATGAATCTCCATAACTACGAGATTAAGGATCATAAATTTAAGGAATTGATTAAGAAGTTTACCATTACAGCCCACAAGGAGGCTGCTGGTAAGATTGGAGGATTCGAAGTCGAATCTGGTTCTGCACCGGGAGACATTACCTTTTTTTAGAAGAGCAATATGAACAGATATTTTGATTCACAGTTCAACAAAAACATCGTCACAATCTATCCCGGAGAATATCACTGCGGCGGGGGCGAGGAATATATTTCCACTGTATTAGGTTCCTGTATCAGTGTAGCCTTATATGACAGAGTAATTCAGTATGGTGGATTAAACCACTTTATGCTGGCCTACGACCAAACAAGCTCAAAGGAAAATGACACCTTAGCTGGAAGATTTGGTGAATACGCAATGGAGCTTCTCATCAATACCATGCTCAAGCATGGAGCTTCAAAGCGTAACCTTACCGCAAAGGTTTTTGGTGGAAGTAATGTCCTTGGCGCAGATGAGACAAAGAAAACGCCCCTCGTAGGAACGGCAAATATCAACTTTGTATTCGATTATCTTGAGCAAGAGCAAATTCCTGTTATCTCCTCTAACACTGGTGGAGATAGACCAAGAAAGATTTTTTATGATCCAAAATCATCAAAAATTTGGCTCAAGTATATTCGCAAAACAATTCACGAACAAGAATTCATCAAGAAGAAGGAATCCGAGTATATTCACAAGGTTCAGGAGAAGAAAGAACATGCCGGCGATATTGTATGGTTTTAATAACACCGCCGGTAGTTATTATCGGTTGAATCGATTATACAGAAACTTCCTCTTCAATAGCGTGGAAAATCTTTTCCAAGTCCAAAATCAGAACAAAGGTATTGTCCATCTTTCCAACAGCTTTAACAAAGTCTGCATGAGCAGGTGTTGCTCCAAAGGAAACACTGTCACTGTGAACAAGCTCAAGCTTGGTTACCACATCAACACTATCAGCAATAACACCAACAGTCATAGCCTGATCACGGTTTTCAGAAATCTCCGTAATAACAATTTCTGTATCAGACAAATCGTCG
>JAGCMR010000144.1 GCA_017646305.1 Spirochaetaceae bacterium | reverse complement strand
CCCTGAAATAAACCTTATTCCAGGGAGCATGCTCTACAATAACAAAAGCTTACAGGGCTTCTAGAACCAAGTCACCCATTTTCTTTGTACCAACCAACTTACCTGCAGCCTTTACTGCCTCCAAGTCAGCACCATTACCAGCAATGTCACCTGTTCGCCAGCCTGCATCAAGGACTTTTTCTACTGCTGCTTCAATGGCATCGGCTTCTGCTGCAAGACCAAAGTCATAGCGCAACAGCATGGCACAAGAGAGAATTGTGGCCAAGGGGTTTGCCTTGTCCTGACCAGCAATGTCAGGGGCGGAGCCGTGAATGGGCTCGTAGAGTCCGGGGCCAGTTCCATCCCCCAAAGAAGCGGAGGCCAACATACCGATGGAACCAGTAATCTGGCTGGCTTCGTCAGAAAGGATATCGCCAAACATATTGCTGGTGGCAATTACGTCAAACTGACGGGGATTGCGAACTAGCTGCATGGCGGCATTGTCAACATACATGAAGGAAAGCTCTACCTCAGGGTACTCCCCCTTGATGGATTCAGCCACCTCGCGCCACAGTCGGCTTGACTCCAAAATATTAGCCTTGTCCACCACGCAAAGCTTTTTCTTTCGCTTCATGGCAGATTCAAATCCCAGTCGAACAATTCGCTCAATTTCTAGGGCAGTATATCGCTCTGTATCCCAAGCGGTCTTTCCATCCTCGCTACGTCCACGCTCACCAAAGTAGATACCACCAGTAAGCTCACGAACAATCAGCAGGTCAAGGCCTTCTCCCACAATCTCGTCCTTCAAGGGACAGGCTGCAGAAAGCTGCTTGAACATAAGGGCAGGTCGCAGGTTTGCATACACCTTCATGCCACCACGCAAGCCCAACAAGGCCTTTTCGGGACGCAGATTACCAGGAACATTGTCCCACTTAGGGCCGCCAACTGCACCAAGCAAAACGGCATCACTGGCAAGACAGGTGTCTAGGGTTTCCTGAGGCAGGGGGCCACCAGTTGCATCGATTGCAGCACCACCAGCCAACACAGTTTTGTAGGTAAACTTGTGACCAAATTTGGCGGCCACTCCATCAAGCACCCGCACACCTTCACGAATAATATCAGGTCCAATTCCATCACCAGGAATCAGTGCAATTGTCTTTTCCATCTTACTTTCACCTCAAATATGGACGTAGAAATTTAATAATACTAAAGAAAAATAGTATGACTGAATAATACTGAAAAAGCCCTCCTCTGTCTACTCTTGCGAACGAGCCATTTTTCCTCTACAATATAAAGCCCCATAGTGGGGATTAGCTTACCTTTAGGATGGAAAACTATGGAGGAAAATAAGATGCCAGTACAAGATCAAGATGATTATCAGAATCAAAATAAAGGCGAAAAGAAATTGATGCGTTCTGGCAACAAGATGCATTTAGGGGTGTGCAGTGGAATTGCAGAATTCTTTGGTATTGATGCCACCCTCATTAGGCTCATTGCCGTTTTCTTTTCCTTAGCAGGAATTGGCTCTGGTATTGTTGTGTATATTATCGCTGCCATCATCATGCCTAAGGCTCCCAACTATCGATAATTCATGGTAACTTCTTTTCAGCATACTAAGCTTTCTCCCAAAGGAAAAACCTTAGTTTTTGGTTCCACTGTGGTGGACGTGGTGATAAAAGTTCCCAGTCTTCCCACCACAGCCCAAGATGTAAATATCATAAGTCAGCACCACCAACTAGGTGGTTGCGCTCATAATGTGGCCCATATTCTGAATCTGGCCCAGGTGCCCCATCAGCTCTGTTCTCCTGTAGGCTGTGGAGTCTACGGAGACTTTGTTACTCGCTCCCTAGAAGAAAGAAATATTCCGATTTTTGCTCGTCTTACTGATACTGCCAACGGCTGCTGCTACTGCTTGGTGGAACCCAGCGGGGAACGCACCTTTTTATCCCACCACGGGGCAGAATATTTGTTCCGCCGAGAATGGTTTACCCAGGAGGTTCTTGCAGAAGCCGACTCCATCTACGTCTGCGGCTTGGAGCTAGAAGAAGAAACTTCCCCAGACTTAGTGGCCTTTTTAGAGGAACAGAGTCAGCTTCAGATTTTCTTTGCACCAGGACCGCGAATCAACACCGTTAGTAGGGATTTTATAAATCGAATTTTTGCCCTGTCTCCCATCCTTCACTTAAATGAAGAAGAAGCCACTAGCTTTACTGGAGCTGAGAGCCTGAAGGGAGCTCTGTCCCTGCTCCATGAAAAAACTGGCAATGATATTATTGTAACTCAGGGTGCAGCGGGCTCCAGCTGCTTTCACCAAGGGCAAATTCATTTTGTTCCCAGCAAAAAAGCAGCTGTGGTAGATACCATCGGTGCTGGTGATTCCCATATCGGCACCATCATTGCAGCCCTTCATCAGGGAAGGAATCTTCCCCAGGCACTAGAAATGGCAAATTCAGTTTCTGCTGCCGTGGTTTCTGTGGCAGGAGCAAGCCTAACCCAAGAAGCATTTAATCAAGCAACAAAGAATTATTTTACTACCAACGAGCTCCATCCATGAAGAAATTTATCTTGTGTCGAATTGTCCCCCTAGTTGTTTTACTCATTCTCATTCCCCTTGGACTGGGAGCATTTCAATCCTTATCCCACACCTCCACCGAAATGGAGCCTCCAAAGCAAAAATTAACGAGAGAAGATGCTCCTTTTAAGGGTACCGACTTGGAACCCTTTGACATGGAGGGGGAGAAAACAGCAGAAATCGTTCTCAAGGCATTCAAGGCAGGTTATCCTGAAAAAATTTCTGAGTATGGCTATGATGCTGAAATCCAAGATTGGTTCCTTATGGCTGGAGAAAAAAAATTCTTCTGGGCAAAGGGAAGACTTCTTCCAGAAACTCTCCGTCATGATGCCCACCAATGGCGTCACTACATCGATTACCTTTATCCCAAGGACTTACCGAACCCAGAAGACTTTTCTCCTGAATTAATAGCAGAAATCAAGAAAACCTCCCAGCCTGATTTTAGAGCCAGCCAAAAATCCTATAACTTGGAATTTTATCATGCTCTGTACCATGGAAAAACAAGAGGTCAGCTGGAACAAAACATTGTTTCCACCAGATTTTTAGGCAAACGAGTTAATCTTCACCAAGATATTGTAGCACCTTTAGCACAAGTGGAGAAGGACATTAAAACTGCTGCAAAAAATGACCCAGAAGTACAGGATTTTATAAACAAAATTGGCAGTGTGGAAGGCTACAACTGGAGAGAGATTCGAGACCGCCAAGACAGAAGCTTTCACAGCTGGGGACTGGCTCTAGATATTCTTCCCAAGGGCTGGCAACAAAAAAATATTTACTGGAACTGGATTAGTGAATGGAATCCCAACTGGATGATGATTTCCCTAGACCGTCGCTGGCTACCTCCCCAGACTGTAGTGGAGCTCTTTGAAAAACAGGGCTTTGTTTGGGGTGGCAAATGGCTCCAATGGGACAATATCCACTTTGAATACCGCCCAGAGCTACTGCTACTTCAAGAATATCAATAAAAAAAGTGTACCTCCAAAAATTGTCTCTAACTTTTGGGGTACACTTCACAGGAGATGCCTTTTTCATTACTTAGTGCTCAGGGTCAAGGCTCTTTCAGAGGGCTCTTTCAGAGGGCTCTTTCAGAGGGCTCTGAAAGAACTATGACATTCGCACCATTACTTGGTGCTCATGGTCAGGGCATGACATTCGCACCATTACTTGGTGCTCATGGTCATGACGCCACTCCAGTCTGAGGCTGGGGGCTCTTTAATAAACTTTTGGCACCGTTCAATAAACACATCAGGAGCCTTGTCCTCAGGATTCAACCTTCCAGCTTCTTGGAAAAGTTCAATAGCTCGAGAGAATTCTCTTCCAAGGTACAAATCAAGTCCCTGATGGAAAACCTCCACAGACTTCTTTTCATTTTCCGTCATTTCAGCGGTAAAGCCCATGATATTGTACAGCTGAACAGGCTTGTTAATTCCCATTACCCGAACCTGATCAAGTCGGCGAGCCGCCAGCTCTCCTTCGTGCTGCCCAGAATTAGCTTCTTCCCAAGTGCTTTCAGAAACAAGAATCCAAGAAGCATACACCTTGTTTACACCTTCAAGACGGGCAGCAATATTTACATGGTTTCCCATCATGGTGTAGTTCATCTTTTTGTCGGTACCCATGTTACCAATAACCATCTTTCCAGTGTTAATACCGATACGAGTGTAAATAGGCATGGGCAAGGTACCGTCAGCAACACGAGTTTCGTTCAGTTGTTTTTCTATCTGCTTCATGCGTACCGCAGAGGCACAGGCCTTAAAGGCATGGTCAGATACATCCATGGGAGCACCAAAGAAACTTACAATAGCATCACCAATGTACTTGTCGATGGTACCACTATAGTCCAGAATAACATCACTCATGGAGGTAAGGTACTCGTTCAAGACTGCAACAAGTTGAGGTGCCGTAAGCTGTTCAGACAGGGTGGAAAAGCTTTTGATGTCGGAAAAAAGAGCCGTTACGTTCTTTTCTGATCCACCCAAGGCCAAGGCTTCTGGATGGTTTACCAAGTCATCTACAATATCCTTGGACAGGTAGGTAGAAAAAGCTTGACGCAAGAATCGCTTGTCGTTTTCTGCATAGATAAATCGGAATACTACATCAAGGATATAGGTGATAGAAGCTACCAAGAAGGTTGCCGTAATGGGAATAAAAAGCCGACCAAAATGCATGGCCAACAAAGCTACCGTAGGAATCAGGAGTACCCCGATAAAACCACCAACCAACTGACGACGCTGCTTTTTACCCATGAATACCACTGTCAGCAAAAGAGTCAACAGAGAAGCAGGGAAAAATACCCACTCCCAGTT
>JAGCMR010000143.1 GCA_017646305.1 Spirochaetaceae bacterium | reverse complement strand
TTGGGGATTGATAACGTAACCAGAAATCTTTGCTGTGGCATCCAGTGGCAGGGTTTGCACGCCAGCATCATTTGTCTGGAAGGTGGCACCGCTCACCTCTACACGGCCCATCGTCACTGCTTCGGACCAGTATTCCAAATAGCCCTTCCAGTCGTTCATCCACAGGTCGCAACCACAAAACAATACCATTATCACTGCTGCCAGCACAGCCCGAACAATTTTTTTTACAAACATATTGATACTACCTTTCATTCCACAAACAAATTTGTATTCGGACTATTTTCGACCTATTAACTTTATAAGTCAAGGGAGAAAAAGAGTTTTTTTAGAAAATACAAGCAATTTTTTCAAGCTTTGTCAGCAGCCGTAAATCAGTATATTTTCTCCTAGGGTTCTTAGGGGCAGGAGCCCCTAAGGGGAACAGGAGCCCCTAAGGGGAACAGGAGCAGCATCTCGAGTAGTGAGGTTCCCCTTAGAAAACCCAATAAAATTTAGCAGTTCTAGTAGGAGTAAAAATTCCATCTTTCAGTTCAAAATCTTTATTCCCGATAGTTGTATTCATATCATCATCCAAATTAAACTCCCACCCCCAACGAAGTTCTTTTTCTTTAATTGAACCATCTGGCAAAGACCAACGTATTTTGAGAATTTTTTCTTGATACCTGTCATTCCATTCATGAGATAAAACCTCAAAATAACCATAATTTCCCTCATCGGTTCGATAAAGAAATAATTGCCCTGGTCCTATCAAAGACAAATCTCTTGTGGCTTGATTCATATAACTGTCATATTGCGCAATTATATCACTTTTTAACTCACTCCATTGAGCATAAAGTGTAATTTCTCCATTTGGTGCTAAGTTTTCTACCCAGTCACTATTACCATAACTATTTCCAGTACCATTCGCCATAGTATTCCAACCAGTAAATAAATACCCAGAACGTTGAAAGCCTTTGTTGGGGAGACTCTTTCCTGAGTCATAGGTAAAAATCTGGTCAGTCATAGTGCCTGTTCCACCGTTGCTATCAAATTTCACGGTATATGTATTTGGGGTCCAGTAAGCATAAAAAGTTACCACACCATTATTTTCTTCTGTTAAATACTCAAGAGAAACCTCATCATCATATGATTTATATGAAAAAGTAGGATCCAGTTTCCAACCATTAAAGGTATAGCCTGTACGAGTAAAAGTATTCTTATCTATTTGTTGGCTAACACCATAAGTAAAAATCTGATCAGGCATAGTTCCTGAGCCACCATTACTATCAAACCTTACCGTGTATTTATTTGGCAACCACTTTGCATACAGTATCGTATCATTGAATTCTTCCCATGTTTTTATTTTAGTATCACCATTTTCATCATAATACTGTGTACCGCCACCATCTTGTGCTGTATAATAACCTCCAAAGGTGTAGCCTGGTCTTGAAGGTGGTGTTACAGGGGGAAGCTCTTGTCCATACACAACAGGAATGGGGTCATTTGAACCTGAGCCACCATCGTCATTAAAGGTGATTTGATAAGCAATTACCTCACCAGTAGGAACGGTTACTCCGCTGGTAATGCTAGAGCCAGAAATACCCTCGCTATCCACCGCAGCAAGCTTTACACTTTTGTTACCAGTATTTTTAGAATAGATACCGCTGTTATTGGGAACTTCACATTCACGAAGTTCATAGAGAACGCCATCTATAGAAAACCATTTTACTGCATTCGGCTCAATATCACTGGTGGTGGTATAGGGCCACTTCCAGTAGAGGTTTCCGGCGTTATCGGCATTCCAAGTACCTCCTGCCTGTACCACCTCAAAGCCACCATTACCATCGCTATTCATTCTCAGGGGAGCTGCTGGTGGTGTGTTATATTGTAAGGTAACAGACATGGTTTCAGTAGAAGCAATATTTGTATCAGCTCGCACAGGAGCAAAGGTTACGGTAAAGGTTGTATGCTCTGTAATTCCTTGGGAAGCAACATTTTGCAATAAAACAGATATAAGGGTGGGATCTGCAACATTTTTGGTAGCGCTATTTGCAAGGGCTGGCTCATTAATTTCTATGGATCTATCAAGCAAAGTATGGCCTTGAGGATTGATAACGTAACCAGATATGTTTGCTGTGGCATCCAGTGGCAGGGTTTGCACACCATCAGCATTTGTCTGGAAGGTAGCACCACTCACCTCTACACGGCCCATCAACACTGCTGTGGACCAGTAATCCAAATAGCCCTTCCAGTCGTTCATCCACAGGTCACAGCCCCAGAATGCTACTACCATTACTGCTGCCAGCACAGCCCAAACAATTTTTTTTATAGACATATTGGTACTACCTTTCATTCCACAAACAAATTTGTATTCAAACTATTCTCGACCTATTAACTTTATAAGTCAAGGGAGAAAAAGAGTTTTTTTAGAAAATACAAGCAATTTTTTCAAGCTTTGTCAGCACATCCTTGAATCATTATATTTTCTTCCGGGGTTCTTAGGGACAGGAGCCCCTAAGCGGTGCTGGGAAAGGATGGGGTTTTAGGGGAAGGAAAACCCCGCTTCCGTGTAGAGGGTTGTCCTTCCCCTAAAAATAAAGCCAGCTCACTCCTGAAACTCCGCATAAGCATAGGCATTGTGATTGTGAATGCTCTCAAAGTTTTCTGCCTCTACGCTAAACCAACGGAAACAGCAGTCCCCTCCCTTGGACTCACTTTCCTCCAAAGCACCATCGCTCCTACGAAAATTTTGTAGTCCAAGGTATACTTCTCGCACCACATCCTCCACAAAGCGGGGATTTTCGTAGGCACGCTCGGTAACAAACTTTTCGTCAGCACGCTTCAGCACGGAATACAAGCCAGAAGAAGCAGCTTCTTCCACCACGGCAATCACATCCTCAATCCAGAAAAAGCCCTTGCTTTCTAGCTTTACTACCACCTTTCCCCGCTGATTGTGGGCTCCATACTGACTAATAGCCTTGGAGCAGGGACACAAGGTAGTAACTGGCACCTCCACCGACACCAAAAAGTGATTTTCTCCTTGGGCAGAAACAGTGCCCTCGTAGGTACAGCGGTAGGCCATCATTCCTGGCTGACCAGAAATGGGAGCCTTTTTTTCCATAAAAAAGGGAAAGCTAATAGTTCCAAAGGCTCGCTCAGCCTCTAGCTTTTCTCGAATCTCCTGAAGCAAAGCTAAAAACTGCTTCATAGAAAGGTCGCTATGGTATTTGTGAAAAATCTCGATAAAGCGACTCATGTGGGTTCCTTTAAAATGCTGGGGCAGATTCACAAACAAATCCACCACACCACTGGTTCCCTGAGTTTTATTGGCCTTGTCCAGCACCCGCACAGGATACTCCAAGCCCTTTATTCCCACCTTTTGCAAAGGCACATCACGAGTGTCCCGCTGACTTTGAATGTCAATCATCAGTTGTTTTCTTCCATTGCAGCTTTGGCTGCTTCCACCGTGTTCATCATGAGCATGGCAATCGTCATGGGGCCTACACCACGAGGAACAGGCGTAATATATGAAGCAATCTCCTTCACTGCATCAAAATCCACATCACCACACAGGCGAAACCCGCTTTTTTTGGTGGAATCAGGAATACGATTTACTCCAACGTCAATTACCACTGCCCCAGGCTTTACCATATCGGCACTAATCATGGCAGGAGAACCAGCTGCAGCAATCAAAATATCTGCCTGCTGGGTAAATGATGCCAAGTCCGTTGTACCGGTATGGCAAACAGTTACGGTGGCATTATATTCCTTGCGGGTTAACAGCACGGAAAGAGGCTTTCCTACAATATTTGAACGGCCTACGATTACGGCATGCTTTCCAGCGGTGGCAATTCCCATGGTTTTCAGCAACACCAGCACACCGTGGGGAGTACAAGGCAGGTAGGATTTACGACCAATCATCATATTTCCCACGTTTACAGGATGAAAACCGTCAACATCCTTTTCTGGCTTAATGGCCATGATCACCTTGTCTTCATCAATATGCTTGGGCAGGGGAAGCTGAACTAAAATTCCGTGAACAGATGTATCCTCATTCAAATCATGAATCAGCTGGAGCAGATCAAATTCTGTCGTGTCCTGTGGCAGGCGAATATCCTTGCCCTTCATACCTGCTTCCTCCAAAGCCTTTTCCTTGGCGGTAACGTAGGACACACTGGCAGGATTTTCTCCCACCAATACTACGGCCAAGCAGGGAGTAGTTCCCTTTCGGCTTAATTCAGCAGCCTCATCTGCAGCCTGCTTGCGAACCTGTTGTGCAATAGAAAATCCATCAATAATTTCAGCAGACATTTACCAATCCTCCAAAAGCTGTGTAACAAAGGTAGTTTTTCGTTGTTTCTTGAACATAATCTAGAGTATTTGGGGAACACTTCCCCTAAATACCAAAATACAGTATAGTCTGACTAGATCGGATTATCATTTTTTTTTCTAGGCGAGGTTTTATGAAGCGTCTTTCCATCCTGTTTTTCCTATTACTGGTAAGCGTAGGAATTGTCTTTGCTCAAGAGGCAGAAACGAACACCACAGACACAGAAAATACTATAGTTCCACAAGAAGAAATTCAACAGCAGGATATAGCGGATGAACCGCCACCTGTACAAGAAGAAGAAATACCAGCAGAAATGCCTCAAGAAAATGAGCCTATTTCTTCTGATGATTCATATATCGAAGATGAGGAATTTATCTACAAGATGAACCAAAAGGGTGACCAGTTTATTAAGATTGGTCTTATGGTAAATATTCCCCTGCATCCTTCAACCACCCAGCTGAAGGTGGGTGGTTCTGGAACCTTGGGTTATATGCGCTTTCTGAACAGCAACCTAGCCGTTGGTGGTGATGCATCCTTTGCCTACATGACTACCATAGGCGATAATGTTTTC
>JAGCMR010000142.1 GCA_017646305.1 Spirochaetaceae bacterium | reverse complement strand
TATCTTGCTGGTTTGTACGATGAGCAAAATCGTCTTGATGAGTCCTTAGCAATGTATCGTAAGGTTGTGCAGTATAATCCTAAGTATTATTTTGCCTACGAATCTATTGGAATGTTGGCTTGGCACGAGAAGAATTATGCAGAAGCTCGTGCTGCCTTTGAAAAGGCATATACAGCTTATTCAGACAATATTTCCTATCCTTTGATGATTGCAGCCACCTATTTGAAGGAAAACAAGACAAAGGAATGTAAGAATTTCTTGACCAAGGTAATGAAGAATCGGCCTACAGATAGTCTTGAATATGTAATGCTTCGTCTTTATTACGATGGATTGGCAGATCAGCGGGTAGCACAAAAGATTGCCAATGAATCTAATAAGAATCTCAAGGGAAAGATGATGTATTATTACGGTCTATTCAATGAAATGCATGGTAATGACGTTCAGGCAAAAAAATATTATACTGACATCCTTGCCCTTAACAGCCCCATGTTCTTTGAATACAGACTTGCAGAGTGGGCTGTTGGTGAAAGCTTAAAATAAGAAGGAGCCTTGATGAGCCAGACAGAAAAACGCCTTGTGTTGCAGGGGCGGGAATTTATACTTTTGGGAACAGCCCATATTTCCCAGGAAAGCATTGTACAAGTTACCTCCTCCATTCGGCAGGAACAGCCCGATTGTGTGGCTATTGAGCTTGATGAGCAACGCTATGCTTCTATGAAAAATCCTGAGGCATGGAAGAATCTGGATATTGTCAAGGTACTTAAAAGTGGTCAGGGCTTTGTGCTGATGGCCAATTTGATTCTTTCCTCATTTCAGAAGCGGATGGGAGCTGATGTTGGTGTAAAGCCAGGAGAGGAAATGAAGGCTGCCATTGCCGTAGCAGAGGAGTTGAATATTCCTGCGGTGATGGTGGACCGTCCCATTCAAATGACACTAAAACGAGCTTGGGCAAAGAATTCCCTGTGGGGAAAATGTAAGCTGCTGGCAGTCTTACTTTCTAGTGCCTTTGAGAAGTCTGAGATTTCTGCAGAGGAAATTGAAAAGCTTAAGAACGAAAGTGAAATGGACTCCATGATGAATGAGATTGCAGCATATCTGCCAGCAGTAAAGGCTGTTCTCATTGATGAGCGTGACCGTTATTTGGCTAGCCATATTTGGGAGGCTCAGGTAAATGGGGCTCCTGCAAAAAAAACTGTAGCAGTTTTAGGTGCAGGACACCTGCCTGGTGTTGTTCGTCATCTGGAAGCCTTAGCCGCTGGAACTGCTTCTTCCGACACCACCGATATTTCTCAGCTGCCTCCTGCTGGAGTTGGTGGCAAGGTGCTGGGCTTAATGTTCCCGGTTTTGATTGTAGGCTTGATTGTTGCAGGCTTCTTTACTGGTGGGGCAAAGGCTTCTTTGGACATGCTGGTACAGTGGATTTTGTGGAATGGTTCTCTGGCTGCATTGGGTACCTTGCTGGCAGGAGGCCACATTATCACTGTGGTGGCGGGCTTTGTAGGAGCTCCCTTGGCTACCTTGAATCCTGTGGTGGCGGTAGGCTTATTCACGGGGCTGGTTCAGGCCTGGATAAACAAGCCCAAGGTTGAGGACATGGAGAAGCTTTCTGATGATGCAACCTCTTTCAAGGGCTTTTACAAGAATAGAATTCTGCGGGTATTGCTGGTATTCTTCTTCTCGTCCTTGGGTGGTGTAATCGGTAATTTTATAGCAGTGCCTTCCCTGATAGCAACAATAGCACGGTAGTTTGGAGAAGTAGAAAATATGGAAAGAGCTGTTCTATTTGCTGGAAAAGAATATCCTGATGGGAGAGAATTTGCCATTGCCGCAACAAATTGCAACAGGGCTGCTGTAATTACAGTTGCTGAAATGCCGGAAAATCTTGAAGATGGCTGTATTTCGGAACATATATATCCTGCAAAATGGAGTAGGAATTCTCCTTTGTCTGCACGTTCCGTTATTCTTCAGGCAGAAAATGCCTGCGGGGCTTTTCAAGAAGCCGTTATTATCTTTGATACAAATTGGTATTCAGGTCAATTTGAGGAATTAACTCCTAGTATTTGTTCTAAGGCTATTGATTCCATGATTGGAAGCTACACCCACTTGGTAAGTGAAATTCTTGCTCGATTTAAGAAAAAGGGTGGAGGCACTGTTATCTTTGTGCTAAAAAAGACTAGTACAGATGAGGCAAATGGTGGCTTTAGTAAACCCGTGGGGATTTTATCTGGAATGGCTGAAGGTGCTTTTAGAGGCTTAGCTGAGTCTATTGCCACAACCTTTAGTCAGGACGAACAGATGAAGATTGTTCTGGCAAAGGCTGATTACGGTACTGCTGATAATCATTTTGCCAGCTGGTTATTTGAGGTTCTTGATGCCCCCAATAGCATTATGGGGAAATATGATGTTAAAAAAGGCCCACAATGGTTCAAAATGGGAGCTAAAACTGGAAAAAGCGGTTTTTTCAATCCTTTCCAAAAAAAATAGGATGATTCATGGACGTATTTTTTTCTGAGCTTGTAGATACAGCCCTGTCTTGGGAGGTTTGTTTAGTAAGAATTCTTCTCAGCTTTTTGGCAGGCTGTATTATGGGCTTGGAGCGTAAATTTCGAATGCGTTTTGTGGGAATCCGAACTCTGGTTCTTATCTGCGTTTCCTCCTGCGTTATTATGCTGCTTTCAATTTATTTGTCCCAGGTACTTTTTACAGGTAGTGGCGATCCTGCCCGATTGGCAGCACAGGTCGTATCTGGAATTGGTTTTTTGGGAGGAGGTGCCATTCTTAGAGAAGGCTTTAACGTAAAGGGCCTTACCTCTGCGGCTATTATTTGGACTGGTGCTGCTTTAGGCTTGTCTATTGGTGCAGGTTTTTTCTTTCCTGCATTTGTTGCACTAGCCTTTTCCCTAGTGGCTCTAGTTTTGATTGAGTTTTTGGAAGAACATTTTTTTCCTGCAGAGGAATTGAAGGTATTGTACCTTACCTGCTGTGAGGGCCAGCCTTCCTTGAAGGATTTAAAGCCTTCGGCAGCAAAATTTGGGGTAATTGTGACTAATTTGAATAATGCCAGTTTAGTAAACGATGTGTTGAAGGTAAGCTACGAAGTCCGTATTCCCAAGTCTGTGGACTTTGAAAATCTTGCCCAGGAATTGAAACAGAACTTCAAAGTTTCATCTGTGGAACTTCGGTAACTAGTAGTTTCAGCCGACAGTAAGCTTTTCTAAGCCTTGCAGTATTTTTCATAAAATTTCTATTTCAAGCCTTGACAATTTTTTTCTTACATGATATTATTTTGAAACATTACGACGCAGGGTAGAGCAGATGGCAGCTCGTCGGGCTCATAACCCGGAGGTCGCAGGTTCAAGTCCTGTCACTGCTAAATAAAGAGGCTTCTCGCAAGAGAAGCCTCAGTTTTTTTAAAGACAGGGCTTGAAGCCAAGGTGCACCGACCAAGTGGGAGGAGCAAGCACCGCCGGCCGGCCCAGAGGGCAAGTCCTGTCCCTGCTAAATAAAGAGGCTTCTCGAAAGAGAAGCCTCAGCTTTTTTTTATGAGCTTTTCGGTGTATCTTCTCCAAAGTCTGGTGAATAGAAAATAAAGTTATTCTTACCGCTTTTCTTTACCTGATACAAGGCCATATCAGCCTGTTGATACAAGGATTCATAGGTGGAATCTTCCTCTTCTATAGTACAACCTATACTACAAGAAATTGCCACGTCGTTTTGTTCTCCAACAGTAAAGGTATTGAGCTTTTTTATAAGTTTACCAAAAACCTCGGACATGGTTTCTTTATTTTTAGCTGCACCTGGCAAATAAACTACAAATTCATCGCCACCAATGCGTCCAAATTTTTTCCGCTATTTAGCATGTGCATTTTAATACTGGATTTGTAATTTAGCAATAAAAATTTATTCAATATGAACTTATTTTTTTAAGAAAAAAGTGAAAGTGGTAAAAATGGATAAATTTCACTGTAGGACTGGGGCAACAGGGAGGTCCCCTGAGCAGCCGAACTGTGAGCGTAGCGAAGTGCGAGGCTGATTAGGGGTTCCCTGTTGCCCCTTTCACTTTCAATGTACCTATGCTATACTGCCCCCATGAAGTACGAAATTCTTTCCAAAGACTTTACCAATGGGCTTTTAGAGCGATTTTTGCGATATACTCGGCAGTGGACCACCAGCGACCCTGACCGTGCAGACCAGGGAATTATTCCTTCCACCGACAGACAATGGGACTTTGCCAAAAACATGATGCAGGAGCTACAGGAGCTTGGTATTACCGACGTTTCCATCAGTGAGCATTGCTATGTTTGTGCCAGACTTCCTGCCACTGCTGGTATGGAAGCAGTTCCCTCTGTAGGATTTCTTGCTCACATGGACACCTCTTCTGAGGTTTCTGGTGAAAACGTGCAGCCCCAAGTGGTGCAAAATTATGACGGAAACCCCATTCAGCTAAAGGGTGGAGCAACTCTTGATCCGG
>JAGCMR010000141.1 GCA_017646305.1 Spirochaetaceae bacterium | reverse complement strand
GGTAAATCTATTAGCGTCAATGATTTGCTTGCCCACCTTGAGCACTTCAGTCATTCCAATCAATACCACAAGACTGGTAGTCTTAATCATACGAGTGGTAAGATTTATAGTCAATGGGATAAGCCGACGCAAGGTTTGGGGGATGATGATATACAAAAATGTTTGTCTGCGTCCCAATCCCAAAACAAGGGAGCTTTCATATTGATGCTTAGGAATGCTGATTAAGGCTCCACGCACCAAATCGCCCATTTCCGCAGTACCCCACAGGGTAAACACCAAGATGGCACTCGATTCTGCAGAAAGATTCCATCCCCAGGCTCGTGTCACACCAAAATAAGCAATGAACAAAAGCACCAGCTGTGGCATTATCCGCACAAATTCCAAATACAGGCGACTCACAAGGCGAGACAGGGGATTTCGCAGGGTCATAAAAACACCGAACAAAATTCCCAGGGGCATAGACAAAAGCACTGCCGCCAAACTGATTCTCAGGGTAACCCACAATCCACCCAGTAATCGCAGGAAGTTATGCCCCATGAACAAAACACTAATTCCCGAATCCTGCATGACGCACCCTCCGCTCCAAAACAGATGCCAACAAAGAAATTGGCAATAAAATCACCAAGTAGAAAATCACCAGCATAATCAAGGCTTCGTCAGTTTCGTAATACAAGCCAATCAAATCCTTGGTAACGTACATCAAATCTGCCAAGGCAATACCGCTCACCACAGAAGTTTCTTTAATCAGAAAGATTACGTTGGCACACAAACCTGGTACCGACACTGCCATTGCTTGGGGAAATATCACCTCTGCCATGGTAAGGCGACGGCCCATACCAAGGGCAGCGGCTGCTTCGAGCTGACTGCGTTCCACAGAATCTAGGCCACTGCGCAAGGATTCTGCCATGTAGCTGCCACCCAAAAAAGTTAAGCCCACAACGGCACAAACTTCTGAACTGAGCACAATTCCCACCTTGGGCAAGCCAAAGTACAGGAAAAACAACTGTACCAACAAGGGCGTATTTCGGCTGATTTCGATATATGCAGAAACCAGGAAACGCAGAAGGGGAATTTTATAATAACGGATTATTGCACAGCAGATTCCAATGACCAGGGAAAAGAGAATTCCCAAGAAGGCCACCCTCACGGTTAAGACTGCTGCATCAACGTACCACGGCAAATATTTTACCATGAACTCAAAATTTAACTGCATGTCACAACTATACACGGAAAAGGCGATTCAATCTACCTAGGATTTTATCGTTATGGATTCTGCATTTGACAGTTTAATTTATGCGTTTATAATTGTATGTATATTTTTTTAATGGTAATCTCTCAGTAACAGCCACAACACAAGGAGTTTTATATGAAAAAGATTTTATCAAGCCTGATCTGTCTTTTGTGTTTTGCCTCTGTATTTGCGTACGAAGGGATGCTGACAGGACAAAAGGATTTAAAAGTCATTAAAACTGAATTTTTCGACATCATCTATACCCCAGGTTCAGAAAAATCTGCGGCCGTTATTGCAGAGCATGCAGATGATTTATATCGGGAATTACATGACACATACAATCTTATTCACGATTTTAGAATGCCTGTTACTATTACCAGCTCCCAGGATATGTTTAATGCATATTTTACCCAAGCTCCTTACAATCGTATTGTTCTCTTTGATACACAATCTCCTGCAAGCATGGCCGTGTTTGAAGAAGACCTGTTGATGGTTTTCCGACATGAATTAACCCATGCAATTACTATAAATATTAAAACTCCCTTCTGGGTTGTAGTTTCTAAAATTTTTGGCGACATGATTAATCCCACACCTTTAATTGCCACCAGTGGGCAGCTAGAAGGTATCGCTGTTACCGAAGAAAGCCGTACTGGAGAAGGACGTCTTCACAGCGAATTTACTCGCCACATTGTAAAACAAGCAAAGCTGGAAGATAACTTCCCTAATTTTGCAGAAATAACTGGTGCTCGCAGCATCTATGTGTACGATTACAACTACAAGTTCGGTGGAGAGTTCATGGAATACATTCGCCAACGCTATGGCGAAGAAAAAATGGCTGAATACTGGAAGCGAATGACAAACCTTGGTGGTTTAACTTATTTTACCATCTTTGAGTCAGTGTACGGTATTTCCATGAAGGATGCTTGGAATGATTTTAAAGAAGACTTTCCTGTACCAGAAATTCCTGCTGATCCTACAGAAACAGGGTTAGTTTCTCGGTTCAACAACGACAAGGATTTTGAGCAGTACACCTATGTTGCAAGCTCAAAGGATAAAATCGTTTATTACAATAAAAATACCATAGGCTTTTACTATGCCCTCAAGGATGAAAACTCTCCTACAGCCTATACTAAACCAAAGAAGTTCCTACAGCAGGGCTCCATCCAATCTATGAACCTTTCTCCAGACGGAAGATACTTGTCCTACGTGTACTTATCCCAAGCAGGAGCCTTACCAAAAAATAAAATGGTTATTTATGACTTTGCAACAAAGTCAAAATTCAAGGTTCCTCAGGATAGATTGAACAATGGTGTTGTGTTCACCATTACAGAAGGTGGCTCTCAAATAAAATACCTTGCTGCCAATAAAAATATTAGTCAGGAGTCTTCCATCAACATTTTCCGCTTGGAAGAAAATGCTAAAGGCAAGCTCAAGGACATGGAATTAGTTGAAACCATCAACAACAAGTACAATAACTTTTCCACAAACCTTCAGGCTGATGATAAGGGAACTATTTACTATCTTAGTAAGGAGGGAGTTGAATACATCATTAAATCCTATGATTTTATCAGCAAGGTTCACAAGCAGTATGAACTGCCTCATCCAGATATGCTGATTCAGGGATTAAGCATTTCTCCTGCAGCAGATGGTTCTACACGGGCTCTTTTTACCTACGTACAGCCAGGAACTATGCCTCGTTTGGGAGAAGCAAAGATTCTTCCCACTGGTATTGAATACAACTTGTATCAACAAGACCTTTCTGGTGGTATCTATGCCCCTGTAGCCCTTGATGAAAATGACATTATGTATTTGGGCTATTTCCTGAATGGAAATCACATATATACCACAAAGGCTACAGCCATGACAGCAGATACTATACCTGGAGTAGTAACTGATTTAGGTGTACGTAGCGAAGCTGAAAATCAATCCATGGCTTTTGTAGATACTTCTATCCTGAACAGTGCAAAAGATTTTTCTGTTTGGCCATATCTTGTGAAAGGATCCTGGTATCCCTTATCACAAAGTGCTTCCCACGGTCTTTCCAAAGGATTAGATAGCATAAATGCTTACGGTTCCATTCTGGGAGCATCCTTTACAGGAACCTTACCTTGGGGTAGTCCCATGTACACCCTAAGTGCAGGTTATAATCTTTCTACAAACTCAGGAACCTTCCAGACTGTTTTCACTGGTGGCACAGAAACTGCCTTATTCAAATACGAAATGCAAAATAATCTGGAAGTAGATGGTGATGGTTATAAACAAACCTATCATAAAATTAACCTTTCATCAGGAACAAATTTGAATTCTGTTTTGAGTATTGGGCTTTCTGATTCTCTAGATTTGTTTGAAGGCCGCCAAACCCTTAAGGTAGGAAAAACAGCAGAAGAAAAAGAAGCTGATACAGCACTTATTAAACGAGGCACAAAGATTGTAGTTAGTTCTAACGACATTTTCTTTACTCGAAATATTGCAACATTGAATATCAATTATCTGCCATTGCAGGGAAAAGGTGCCTTTGAAGTGCTAAAACTTACTGGGCGTACCTTTATTGATACAGTGTATGCTGCTGATATTACAAACTTTAGCTCCCCACTGACAAACTACAATAACCTTGGAGTGGGACTTCAAGTTCACGTGCCACAATTGATTCCTGTAGGTACACGGACTTGGGGAACCTGGAACCTGCCTTTTACCGCCTCTGTTGATTTTTATCCATCTCAAAGCTACTTCATGGAAACACGTGGC
>JAGCMR010000140.1 GCA_017646305.1 Spirochaetaceae bacterium | reverse complement strand
TGTCTTTACATACACAGACTCAAGCACTGCCACTAAAAATGACAGACCAATGGTCAGTGGTACAAAGAGAAAGTGATAGATTGTGGTAACTGCAAACTGGGCTCGAGCTAAGCTCAAAGTGTCCACAATAGTTCCTCCTATCCTTTTATACAACATCTAACTATGTAGAATTACATTGTTGATACAGAATTTTACCCCCAAAAATGCCATTCGTCAAGAACTTTTTCGCTCATTTATTATCTAAATCAGGATATTTGATATATAAGAGCTAGTGTCCCCTGTACCATTCCCGTAAAGATTGAATCTGCACTGCCACAGCCTCTGGTGCAGGACCACCAGTAAGATTGCGGGCTTTCATACAGGCTTGAGGTGTAATCAGAGAGTAGATATCATCCTCAATAAGATTGGAGCATGACTGTAAATCTGCTAGAGGTAAGTCTTCTATGTTACAGCCTCGATCAATACACATTCGTACAGCCTTTGCTGCAACTCCATGGGCTGTTCTAAAGGGCATTCCCTTGCGAACAAGATATTCTGCAACATCAGTGGCATTGGCGTGGCCTCCTGTACAGGAAGCAGCCATTCGTTCCGTATTCCAACGTGCAGTTCCAATCATCTGGGTAAATACTTCAAGGCAGGAACTTACTGTGTCATAGGCATCAAAGAGGCTTTCTTTATCCTCCTGCATGTCACGGTTGTAGGATAAGGGCAAGCCCTTCACCATGGTAAGTAGGGCAATGAGATTTCCATAAACACGTCCAGTGCGGCCACGAATCAATTCAGCAAAGTCAGGATTCTTTTTTTGGGGCATGATGCTGGAGCCTGTGGACCATTTTTCTGACAGGTCCATGAACTTAAACTCCTCTGTTGACCAGATAATCACCTCCTCGCAAAAGCGAGAAAGATGGGTCATTAACAGAGAGAAGGCCGCAGTAAACTCAATGCAATAATCACGGTCAGCCACAGTATCAAGGGAATTAGGAGTAACACCGGCAAATCCCAAGGTTTGGGCCACCATCTCTCGGTTCAAGGGGAGAGAGCTCCCTGCCAAGGCACCAGCTCCCAAGGGACTCAGCTGAATACGGGACAGAGCATCCTCCAACCGCTGATAATCCCGCTGCAGCATCCAGCACCAGGCACACAGATGGTGAGCCAGGGTAACAGGCTGGGCCCGCTGAAGATGGGTATATCCACTGAGCAGGCTTTCCTTATGTTCATCTGCAATATCAACCAAAACAGAAACTAAGGTCTGAATCTTTCCCTGCAAGGTGGGAATTGCATGACGCAAATACAAGCGTTCATCCAAGGCAATTTGGTCGTTACGGCTACGGCCAGTGTGAACCTTCTTACCAGCCTCCCCTATTCTATCTGTCAGCACTCCCTCTATAAAAGAGTGAATATCCTCAGCAGAATAATCTATGGTCAAGGCCCCACTTTCCAAATCCTTTGAGATTCCTTCCAGAGCTTGAATTATCTGGTCAGCCTCAGATTGGGGGATAATTCCACTGGCTCCAAGCATAGCCACATGAGCCATGCTTCCTGCAATATCATCCTGAGCCATCCTTTGGTCTACATAGATTGAGGTTTCAAATTCTACAGCCTGGGCATCAGGCCCTTCCTCAAATCTGCCATGCCACAATGCAGCATGATTTCCGCCTTCCATAGCTCCCTTTGCTGTTGACTCCATGATATTCACCCCTATGATAAATTTTCTTTCATGAATTTCTGAATTCCTTGGAATACATCCTCATCAAGAATATGCTCGATGCGACAGGCATTTTCTTCAGCCTGCTGATGAGAAACCTTTGACACTTTTTCCAAAAATTCAGTGAGGATACAATGACGATGATAAATCTTTACTGCCAGCTCCCGTCCCTTTTCAGTAAGAAAAATGGGACCGTTATCGGCCATTTCGATATATCCATCCTGACGCAAAATTCCCATTGCTCGACTAACGCTGGGCTTAGAAACAGACAATTTATGAGCCACATCTATGGAACGAACGATAACATTCTCTTGTTCCAGAATCAAGATTGCCTCTAAATAATTTTCACCAGATTCATACATAGGGTATTTATAACATAAGTTGAAAAAAAAAACTATGTGCGTTATATAAATACTCTATCAAATGTATACAATGGTATTTAATTCAAAAGCTATTAGTGATAGAATCAACAGCAATGCAAAAGATAATTCTTAAATTACCTGCCCTCGTTACCATGGGAATCAGTTGGTATCTTTCCTCTGGAACCCTAGAAACAGTTCAGCTACCTTCAGTATCTGACAAGCTGATTCATCTTGTTTGCTTTGCAGGTTTAGGTTTTTTCTGGACCTGGTGGTTTAAAAAGGAAGCTTGGTTACAAAAACCTGTAAAGCACATTCTTCTTGTTACCCTCATTGTAGCTGCCTATGGTATTGTAGACGAAATCCACCAATATTTTGTACCAGGTCGTTATGCTTCTATCCTAGATTGGGTGGCAGACTTGGTAGGTGGATTTTTAGGAGGAATATCTGGCGTTGTAGGAGCTTGGCTCCTACAAAAAATAAATGCTAAAAACTCTGATTCGTTGCAGTCTTAATATAGTCCCAATCTTCAAATTCTGGGAATTCAGGCTGGGGAATCATGTATTTTCGTAAATCCTCAATTTCAGTATAGCGAAAATCTAAATCTCCCAAGGGAATCGGTGGTGGTGGCGGTGGAGCCTTGCGACTGTTTGCCTCTGTAATCAGCTGATAAAGCTCAGAAGCCTTATTATCCATCAAGGATAGATAGGCTGATTTTTGCACCACAATTCGATTGTCGCTACTCATCGTAAAGCTTGAAATATCCAAGGGAATTTCTTCTACATTGCGAATATCAACCCGTCTGCCAGCAACACAGGTGTAGACAGTATCACCAATCAGTAAGTGCTTTGGTACTGGATAATTTCCATCCTCACCAGAAAGAATTGCTTGGGTTTCACCATCATATTCCATATCGGTTTGCCAATAGCGAATCTTGTACATGCGAGAACCTGTTACAAGATAAGAAGTTACCTCTTTGTCTAGTAACGGCGTGCTAATGGTGATTCCGTTGGTGTTAGAAGCTGCTTGAAAAAATCGGGAAACATTGTCATTTGATCCAAGATAGAAATTTACGTATAGCTTTCCATCAAAGACAGCTACAGGAATAGCTTGACGTTCCTTTGTGTCTGGATAAGTAATCCAAATATTCCAAGCACCACTCTCTTCTGTTTCTGGGATAAGTGGTTCAAATTCCACTAAAAGATGCTGGCCTTGAGGTGAGGTAGCATCGTTTTTGGGACGAGGAGGAAGGGATTCAAATTGAAGTACTTCTTCTGTAACGGAAACACTATTGCGAGCAACAAAATCTTGTTGAGAGGTACCACTGTAATTGTAGTCAGGTTGAGTGGTACTCATGATTGACTCACTCATTGTCTCTGTTCCAGGCTCTGCAGCACGGTCGTAATACCAGCCATAGAATAGTTTTAAGATGATGCTGGCAGAATCCAGGCTTTCAAAAGACACAATCCGCTGGCTGTTCTGCCATAAACCAGCTAACAGGGGAGGAAGAGAAGAAGAAACACCATCAGTAGAAACTTCAAAAAAATCCTGCCCAACTCCATCTTCCATATATTCCTGGCCGTACAATTCCACTGGCTGACACCAGAGAAGGACACAGAAACAAGTGGTGAGAAAAAATACTGCAGCTCTGCCAAAAGACAACTTCATACAATCAGTATCGGCTATCTTTTGGCCAGGCAACAGATTTCTTTCTTAGTCAAACAATGTGGCAATTTCATCCTTGTAGATTTCTACAATTTTGTGACGCATCATTTCCTGCTTTCCAGATAATTCCTTGCCTACTGTAAAGCTTTCCTTCAACAGTGCAAAACGATAGATTCGCTCACAAATTCTAAATCCTGCTGTGTCACAAATCTTTGAATCGATTTCGTTCCGGATAAGATCCATAATGTGATGATTTTCCAAAAGAGCTTCATAGGAGTCTGTGGCAATACCATGCTCTTGGGCATAGGCCAAAAGTGCATCCTTTACAGGAACAATCAGGGCTCCAAGATATTTCTTGTCCTGGCCAAGAATTACAGCCATTTCGATGTAGGGACTTCCACGTAAGGCCGCTTCTAAAACCTGGGGCTCAATGTTTTCGCCACCTAACAGTACAATGGTATCCTTGGCTCGACCTGTAATCTTGATTTCATTGTCATAGGTGAGCATTCCCAGGTCTCCAGTATTAAGCCAGCCATCTTCATCGATAACCTGGGCTGTCAGGTCGGGACGCTTGTAATACCCCTTCATGATCTGGCGACCACGAGCAAGTACTAAACCACGCTTACCAGGAGGAAGGGGTTCAGATGAAATGATTTTTCCATGCTCCTCTGCTACAATCTTTATTTCAGCACTGGGATATACCTGACCAACACAACCTGATCGAGCCTTAGAGGGCCAACGGATGGACAAAATGGGGGCTGCCTCGGTAATTCCATAACCTTCCAGCAGGTTAAAACCAATGGCATGGTAGAACATGTCTGTGTCGTACTGCAAAGTTCCTCCACCAGATAAGGCACAGCCAATTCTTCCACCAAATTTTTCACGAACCTTTTTGTATACTAAAATATTTCCCAAGGCATAAAGGGGAGAAAGAAGAATATAGGGAACAATACCTACCAGTGCATCTAAGAAACGACATCTGCGATGCACCTGAACAATGAGGCCCTTTACATGGGTTTTTGCCCAGTAGTATTTTTTTCCCACTGCCACAAAGAAGCGGAACATAAGATAATTTAAGCCACCTTCCTTTCTGGCATTTTTCCAAATATTTTGAGCCATGGATTCCCATAATCGAGGAACACCAATCATACCGTGGGGACGAACAGCAGCCATATCTGCCAACATAACGTTGGGGGCCATTTTGGAATACACTAAGCCACTATTCAATCCAATAACAAAATACTGAAAGGCCCGCTCAAAGCTATGCCATACAGGCAAAACACTGAACCATAATTCACCGTCTTCCGTGGTGGTAAGGACAGAACGAGCCACCTCTACCTGAGCCAAGAAATTGTCATGGGTCAACATAACTCCCTTGGGAATACCTGTAGTACCTGAAGTAAAGATAATGGTGGCTACTTCATCAGCCTCTGTTATGTCCATTTCGTGTTCAATAACAGCACGTTCAGCCTCGCTGGCAGTTTCTCCCATTTTTTCCAGTTCAGTATAGGCTATAACAGTAATTCCAGCCTCTTTTGCTATTTGCAATACTTCTTCTGTTGCTTTTTCAAAGAGAATTGCAGTTTTTAACGTGGGAATTTCTTCCCTTTTTTCTAAAACCTTTGATAACTGCCAGCCAGTTTCAAAAAATCCGATTTTACACTCCACAAAAGAAATAATAAATCGGATCTCAGCTCCCATGGAATCACAGCCCCTTGGAACATCAGCTGCTCCCAGAGACAAAAGAGCCATATCTGCAATCAACCATTCTCGTCGGTTATCTGAAATCAGTGCAATTTTATCCCCTCGTTGAATTCCAATCTTTTTTAGAGCACAGGCCATTTCCACAACCTTTTTGTACACCTGCTTATAGCTGTACATCTGGAAAATACCATGCTCATCCTTGGCAGCCTGCAAGATAATTTCTGGACAAGAAATCATTCTTGAACGAAGAAGCAGGGGAATGTTTTTACGAACACTTGTATCTATTATATTTTTCTTTTTAGCCATAGTTCCTCCAGTAGAAGAATTACATTATCACATTTTTTGTCACATTGCAATATGTTTACAGAAAGAGAAAAATCAAGTAAAATCTTCCTATGGCAGAAAATATCACCTATCTAGCGAAACTTGGAGAACTTACTCTCAAAGGCTCCAATCTGAAGGAATTTGAAAATCGGCTTACCGCTAACGTGAAGCTCTATCTTGAATCTGTAAAAGCCTCTGTACGGCTGAGAGC
Organism: Spirochaetaceae bacterium; assembly: GCA_017646305.1. The sequence continues at coordinate 2,982 of JAGCMR010000140.1, read as the reverse complement.
AGGTCGTTTGTATATTGAAGGCCCAGAAGAATCCTGTGCCGCCATTGAATTCACCCTGCAGCATTTGATTGGAATCACTGGTTGGGCTCGTACTACAGTGTGCGAAAAAGACATTATGGCCATCAGAAAAGCTGTCTACCAAGAAGCACTGGCAGCCAAAGAGGTTGGAGCAAAAACCTTTAAAATAGAAAGTCGACGGGCAGACAAGAATTTCCCCATGAACTCCTATCAGATTTCCAGTGAGGCTGCCACCGATGTGTTTGACCAAGGACTCCTAGAGGTACGACTCCAAAATCCCGACGTGATTATTCGTGTGGAAGTACGGGAAAAGGGTTTTGTCTACTGTGACAGAAATAAGGGATGTCGAGGCTTACCTGTGGGAACAGGAGGACACGGTCTCTTGCTACTTTCTGGCGGCCTTGATTCCCCAGTGGCAGGCTATCGTATGATGCGGCGAGGTATGAAGGTGGATTGCGTGTATTTCCACGCCTACCCCTACACCTCTGAAGAGGCACAGCAAAAGGTAGAGGACTTGGCAAAGATTATTGCCCGCTATGGTGTAGACACCCACATCAACATCATTCCCTTTACAGAAGTACAGATGCGGATTAGACAGCGAGCTCCAGAAAATTTCAGTACCCTTCTCCTTCGTATGTGCATGATGCGGGCCGCAACCTTGTTGGCAGATAGAATCAAGGCCCACTGTCTTATTAGTGGAGAAAGCCTTGGTCAGGTGGCAAGTCAGACGGTTCAGAACATGGCCGTTACAGAATCTGCCAGCACATATCCTTTGTTGCGGCCCTTGGTGGGACTAGACAAGGAAGAAATTATAGAGACCGCCAAAGCCATTGGCACCTATGAAACTTCAATCCTGCCCTACGAAGATTGCTGCGTACTCTTTTCACCAAAGCATCCTGTTCTCCGAGCCTCGGTGGAAGAAGCCCAACGCTTGTACCAGGAACTAGACGCAGAAGAATTGATCCAAGCTGCCTTTGACAAGCGGGAACACAAGCGGTTTTCCGTACAGGAATACATTACAGAGAATTTTTCAAAAAAAGGCTAATTACCCGAAAATATAGCCTAACCCAATGATGGTAAGAACAGTGGTGGCAGAAAGAGCCTTATCAAGCTCACTGCCACCAGTTTTTTTTCCAGAGTGATGGTCAGCGATACATGTAGCATATGCAGCTTCCAATCTATTAGTGAGGGCTGACATAGACCACCGTTTGCTCCAGACTCTTCCCTCCTGACTTTTTTCCTGATACAGGGCATCATCAGTTAATAGCTGGTACACTTTCTGGGAAAATACCTCCACGTCTTCTGGTACCATAAAGCCACCGTTATCCCCCTGCATTACATCAATAGTGCCCATCTCTCCAATAGCCACCACGGGAAGTCCTGCAGCCATTGCCTCCACCGTCACGAGGCCTTGAGTTTCCGTCTTGCTGGGAAAGGTGAATACATCCACCAGATGATACAAGGAGGCCAAGTCATCTCGCTCCACGTAGCCCAGATAAAATACATCTTGAGCCAACTGCTGCTGTTCCACCAAGTCCTTCAACTCCTGCATAAAGTTGCCGTCTCCAGCTACCAACAAGGCAGCCCCTTTACTGGCACCATCAGAAGCACTTGCAGACGTTTCCAATAACTGATTTACTCGCTTCAGAACAGGAAGCAGGAAGGGCAAATTCTTTTCCTTTGCCACACGACCAGCAAACAGCAGGATTTTTCTATCCTTCAGCTGGGGAAAACGGGAGAACACCTCCTCCCGCATTTTTTCTACAGCTCCTGTATCCACCTTGAACATGGAATCAGGAATACCCGTAGGCAAAAGCTCCACTGGTGTATCAATGCCGTATTTACGAACTGTTTGGGCAGTTTGGGGAGTTGGTGCCAGAATATGGTTTGCAGTTTTCAGATAGAATTTAACGATGTCACGGCCAATTTTTTTTGAAATCTTTTCCCTTAAAATAGGGGCGTAATTTTGAATATAATCCTCCCACAAAGTATGAAAGGTAAAGATGCAGGGAACCTTTCGGTGATGAGCATACATGGCTCCAAAATAGCCCACCAACCATTCACTATTTATATGAAGAATATCAGGCTGAAATTCATCAAGAATTCCTTTCAGTATATGCCATTGCTTGAGACGTACCAGACGATCTTCCTTGGAAAAAATGATTTCTTTTGAGGAAAGACGGTTCAGCGAAAAATTAGGATTATCTATTAATCCCATTGAGGAACCCTTCTTTTTATTGAATTCGTAATCATCAGGATATTCTACAGTGATAACTTTTACAACATGTCCACGGTTCACCAATTCCTGTACAAAGGAATAAACCGAAACTACAACCCCATTAACACGAGGATAGTAGCAGTCTGAAAACATAACTATTCTCATACAATAAAAGTATAATAAAATAAAATATCGTTGTAAAGGTGAGGAAAAAGTCTCCATTGTTTTTTTACATTTACTCTGTTATAGTAAAACTATGGACGTTTCCTTGGAAATCATGTATCAGACTAGTTTGCTGGGCTTTTTTAAGATTTTTTCTTCAATGACGGCATTCCTTATCTTTGCATTTTCTGTTCAAAAACGAGGTCATCTTCTTGCCTTTAAATATTTAAAATTTGTTGCCCTAGCCTTGGGATTATGGGATTTGCTGGAAGGTATCTTTTATCTCACTCCAAATACAAGCCAACTTCCCTTCATTGCCCTGCTTTTTTACATAGTCATTCCCTTTACCTCTTTAAGTTTCTTTTTCTTTTGCTTTGCCTATGTTTTTCCCAACAGCGAAAAACTTATGAAAAAATTCTCCTGGCTCTTTATTATTCCAGGAATAACCTTAGTAATGATTGCATTACCACCCCTGCACAAATTCTTTATTATCTTTCCAGGAGATGTTATCTTTCATCCCCTGCGAGATACAACACGGCTCTACCAACCCTGGTTTTACGTTTTCTATGCCCAGTGCGGTCTCC
>JAGCMR010000019.1 GCA_017646305.1 Spirochaetaceae bacterium | reverse complement strand
ATGGGATGTTCTTTAAGTCCTGAAGGTTTCAGTGGCTTGGGACATCCCTTTTTTATAACTATTTTGTAACAAGAAGGACTTGGGATGCTAGAACTAAAAATTGATTCTTTACCGCTTTCCTCAGATGAAATTCAAACAGAAATTCGCAAAAGGCAAGCTGATATCTTACAGGTGCAGCAGGGAAAAATTGGAGACACCAACAGGCTAGGTTGGTTCACGCTACCCCATCAATTAGATGAGTATCTAGCTCCCATACATGAAGCAGCAGAAAAAATTAAAACCATGGCAACCCACCTGATTGTTGTGGGCATTGGCGGTTCCAATCGTGGCTCCATGGCAGCTACACAAGCCCTTCGCCATCAGATTTCATCACCAGTTACCATCACCTATGCTGGAGACAGCTTGAGCCAGATGCATTTGCAAGAAGCCTTGGAATTGGTGGAAAGGGAAAATGTAGCCATTAACGTTATTGCCAAGGATTTTAACACCTTGGAGCCAGGCATAAGTTTTCGGCTTTTGCGAGATGCCTTGAAAAAGAAATACGGCTCAGCATATCACCAGCGTGTCTTTGTAACCGGCAGCAGAGGCTCTGGCCAGCTTTTTGATTTAGCCCAGCTCCATGGCTATCATTTCCTAGATTTTCCAGAAAACTTTGGAGGCCGTTTTTCCGTGCTGTCAGCAGTGGGACTTTTACCCATGGCGGTAGCTGGAGTCGACCTGTACAAGATTTTTAAGGGTGCAAAGGCAGCGGAAAGCTATCTAAAATCAACAGAGCCAGAGAAAAATCAGGGAGTTATCTACGCAGTAACAAGAAACCTTCTTTTCCAAAAGGGATTTCCCCTAGAAAGCCTCGTGCTTTTTGAGCCAGACCTGCTGCATTTAGGACGCTGGTGGGTTCAGCTTTTTGCAGAGTCTGAAGGAAAGACTGAGAATGCAATTTTTCCTGTGAGCTTTATGTATTCAGACGACTTACATGCAGTGGGACAATACGTCCAGGAAGGTCGTCGCTGCATTGCAGAAACCTACCTCAGGCTTTTTCATCCAAACAAGCCCTTGGTAATTCCTGAGTCACCAGAGGTTTTTGACGGCTTTGACTATCTTTCTTGCAAGGAATTCCAAACCTTAAACGAAACCGTATATCAGGCAGCACTGGAGGCTCATAAAAATGATGGCATTCCCTGTACCCAATTCATTGCTGAATCAACCATTTGTCCTGAAATAATAGGCTACTTTTTCTACTATTCTTTCTTTGTCTGCTATCTTTCCTGTGTTTTGCTTGAAGTAAATCCCTTTGACCAAGAAGGAGTAGAAGGATATAAACGAAACATGTATACATTACTGGGGAAAAACAAGTAGGAAAGATAAGATGAAGGTACGACTCAAGGATATAGCACAAGAAACAGGAGTATCAATTTCCACAGTGTCTCGTATTCTCAGGGGAAATGGCTATCGTAAGGAAGGAGACAAAAACGCACAGCTGGTTATTGATGCGGCAAAGCGCATGGGATTTTTTTCCAAGGATGCTAACCATAAAATCATAGTGCAGGGAGACAAGCTACAGAAAAATTATTCCATCGGCTGCATTCTCACCTCTGCCCACGAAACCTTTGTGTCACCCTTCTTTTCTTCCATGCTGGCAGCGATTCAGCATGAGCTCAGTGCCTGGCAGCAGCTTATTCAATATAATCTCATTGTTACCAGCCTCACAGATCCTGGTTTTTCTCACATCCTAGAATCAGAAAACCTTGATTGTGCCATTATCCTTGGACGCACCAGCCAAGAAAATATTATGCGACTGAAAGAAAAAATTCTTCACTTGGTGTACGCTGGAGCAAATAAAATGAATTGCTCCATTGATGAGGTGATTTGTGACGGTTATGCTGGGGTTCAGCGGGCGGTGGAATATTTTATAGACTTGGGCCATAAAAAAATCGGTTTTATTGGTCCTGTGAATCAGCAGCCTCAGCTTTTTAATGAACATCGTTTTACTGGCTTTGTGGATGCATTAGCTCATTCTGGCCTATCAGTCCAGCCAGCTCATGTGGTGGACGCAATCCTCACCTCCACCGCTGGCTACGAAGCAGCAGAAAAGATGATTCAAGGGGGAGATTTACCCACAGCTATTTTCTGTGCCAACGACACCGTTGCTCTGGGAGCCATGCGGGCCTTTGAAGATGCTGGACTCCACATTCCAGATGATATTTCTATCATGGGATTCGATAATATTGATATGGCTCAGTTTGTAAAGCCTGCATTAACCACCATTTCCGTACCCACCTGGGAATTGGGGAGGTTAGCGGTAAAGGTACTTATGGATAGAATTGAAACTGGCCGTTGTTATCCCCTGCAGGTAAACCTTCCCTTTCAGCTCATAGAACGGGAAAGCTGCAAATTACTCTAACACAACCACCAATGGAGGATATATGAAACGAACAATTATTAAGGATGCAAACATTCTCACTCCCCAGGGCTTTCAGCGGGGAAATCTGATTATTGAAAACGGAAAGATTCTGGAGGTGGCATCTCCCAAAATGCCAGAAAATTCCCAGATTATTCAGGGCAAGGGACGAAAAATCGTTCCTGGCTTTATTGACATTCATACCCACGGTGCAGTGGGAGTGGATTTTAACCACGCAGAGGCAGAAGATGTAGTAAAGGTGGCAGATTTTTTTGCCTCCCAAGGTGTTACCAGCTTTTATCCTGCAGTGTTAACGGATGAAATTCCAGTAATGTGTCAGCGTTTGGCAGCTGTGGCAAAGGCAAAGAATGAATTAGGCTGCACTGCTGTGGCGGGAATCCATCTGGAAGGGCCCTTCCTTTCACCAGCCTACAAGGGAGCCATGCCGGAGCATTTATTGCAAAAGCCTGACTACAATCTCTTTTGCCAATTTCAAGAGGCAGCCCAAGGACTTATTAAGGTCATTACCATTGCCCCAGAGCTAGAAGGTGCTGTGGAGCTGATTCAAAAACTCAGCCAAGAGGGAGTGCGGGTATCCTTGGGCCACAGCGGAGCGAGCTACGAGCAGGCTATGGCAGCTATCAAAGCGGGAGCAGCCAGCACCACCCACACCATGAACGGCATGAAGCTGCTCCACATGCATGATCCTGCCATTCTCACTGCAGTGCTGGAATCTGATGTGTACTGCGAAATGATTTGTGACGGCTTCCACCTTCATCCACCCATTGTTCGGCTTTTGCTGAAGATAAAGGGACTGAATCGCATGGTTCCCGTTACCGACAGCATTATGGCAGCAGGTTGTCCCGATGGAGAATATGTCCTTGGGGTAAATCCTGTAATTGTGGAAGGAGGAGATGCCAAACTAAAAACCACTGGTGTTCGGGCTGGAAGCACCCTTACCATGAAGCGGGCCCTGGACAACCTGCGCCAGTTTACCACCCTGCCAGAAGAGGATTTGTATCGCCTTGTTTCTGAAAATGCAGCCCAGCTCATGGGAATTTTCGATTACACTGGCTCCATTCAGCAGGGCAAGCAGGCAGATTTGGTGCTTTTGAACCAGAACAACGAAATTGACCTGGTATTTACCCAGGGTCAAATAACATATTAT
>JAGCMR010000018.1 GCA_017646305.1 Spirochaetaceae bacterium | reverse complement strand
TAAGATCCACAAGTACGTAGCCTAAACCTGTTACCAAGGGGCTACAATCAGCAAAATGAGGTATAGAATCAAGTGATATGTATTCCACCAACACTCCGAAAAAGGCCCTGTTCTGGATAATTTTTCCAGAAACTTGCCCTGAGAATATAAAAAAAGAGCCGCTTGAACGACTCCCAACCAAAACGGATACTCTTATTGTTCACCCTTAATATATCCCACCAAAAGAAAAATGTCAATAGAAAAAGAAATGATCATATTATTGAAGAAATATAGACAAAAAGGGTGGCCACAAGCCACCCTAAAATCAGTTACATATTCTATTTATCGCTGAAATTGGCTAAACCAGGTGTAGCCCCTGACTTTACAAGCCAATCTTCTTTTCTGGCCATAGGAAGCTCAAGTCCATTCTCTGCCGCCTGCTGAATCTGAGCAATATTCTGACGAGCCAAAATTTTAGTGGTAGAAAGACCGTCGCTGACAACCCAAGAAGAAATATCAGCACCACCTGACCAACCACCTTCGGCCACCAGTTCCCGTGCCACAGGAATCAGGGTCTTTCTGGCAGTTTCTGAAATATCAGAGCGGGCATACAGCAGCACATCCATCAAGGATCCAGATGACCGTTGCCGCAATACAATGGCATCATCCTTCCCTAGGCGGGCAGATGTTCCTGATACCCAAAACTCCCGCACATCGGAACATGAATCTGGGGCAGTGGAAGCATTTAAATTGGAGTCAGTTTCATCAATGCATCTGCCTTTATATTCCTCTGCAGTACGGAAATGTACCAGAATATACTCTCCTTTCTTCACCTCCACCTGGGGAAACACATACTCTCCGTACTTTTTTTCATCAATGGCACTAGAAAGGCTTATTCCCGCTAGATTACCAGGGGTATGAACGTAAAGCTCTACGTATTCAATCTTCGCATTCTTTTTATCAGCATTTGAAGCTTCCGTTCGAACCTCGCTTAAAACTACTCCAGCCACGTTCCGATTAAATCCATAGAAGGGAAGCTGAAACAACAAACTATTTCCCTCTTGATCATGGGCAACACCAGAAAAAATATAAGTGGCCCCCATTTCTAGCTGCTGACTTTCAGTAAAGACCACTTGGAGCTGAAAACCAGAAGCCTGCTCTCTCCCCTCCGTTGTTCCATCCTCCAAATCAAGCACATCCCTTTGATGACCTTCTGTAACAACTATTTGCTCCTGAGAAAAAACAATCTCTCCTATGGTGGAAGGATTTCCCGATCGAACTTCTAAATCAGATACCTGCACCTTTTCTGTAAAGGATAAAGAAAGACTTTCTGCAGAATTTTGAGAAAAATCCAACAGAACAGGAGTTTCCACATCATCTGAAGCAGACTGAATTCCTTCTGCTGTCATTTTACAGGAAACAGAAAAAATACTGATACACATCAAGCACAAGGCAACAAAAAAGCAAAAGAAACGAGAATCTATTTTTTTACTGCAAAACTTCTTCAAAACAACCTCCATCTTAATTATTTGTGAAGGAAAATCTTGGCCAAAATCTTATCCTCATAAAATATTATATGGTTGGACTTTAAAAAAAATGCATTTTTTCAGAAAAAAACTGAAAAAAAATAAAAAATTCGCTATACTGCTTTCATGGACTACACAATCAGACGACTAGAATTATTCAAAGACCTGCTTTTTTTTCCAACTGATAAAAAAAATACAGAGCCTTCAAAAACTGAGCTTAACGGGCTTCACTGTCCTCAGCCTTTTTCACTAGAAGCTGTTCCTTCAGGCTTTACAGGTGAACGTATGACCCGTTTTTATACCCTGGTAGACAGTAAAAATCTGGAGCCAAGTGAAGAGCAATACCTTTGTCAAGGCGAATTCTGCGGATATGGAATTCCCTCCAATACAGATGGTTCCATAGAAGTTGTACTCCCAGAAGGAGTTGATGCAATCAACCAAGAAAGGATTCCTGCTGGTACCTATGGTTTTGTACAAAGCGATTATGCCAATGACAAAAATCCATTAAAGGCAGCAGAAGCCCTGTGGCTTGAGTTTTTGTGGGAGGAATGGGAGCCAGCCGATAACATTGTTTATCTGCGAGAATTACCCCACGGTGATACCACTGTGTTCCAGCTATTTCGGCAAATAATAAACTAATTATTCTGGACAAAATAAAGAAACTGGAGTTCCCTTGTGTTTTAAGCATCCAAGGGTTATACTAAAAGCAAGGGTATTGCCCACATACTTTTATGGAGGTATATATGAGTACACACATTAACGCAAAAGACGGCCAGATTGCCGACACCATCCTATTGCCAGGAGATCCTTTGCGAGCAAAATACATTGCAGAGAATTTCCTTGAAAATGCCCAGTGCTACAATGAGGTTCGAGGAATGTATGGATTTACTGGAACCTACAAGGGAAAGCGGATTTCTGTGCAAGGAACAGGAATGGGCCAGCCCTCCCTTTCCATCTACGTGAATGAGCTTTTCCAATTCTATGGAGTACAAAAGGCTATCCGTGTAGGAACCTGTGGCGCAATCCATTCTTCCACCAAGATTCGAGACACCATCCTTGCTACAGCTGCCTGTACCGACTCTTCCCTGCCTGTACAGCGATTTGGAAGCCTACACTTTGCTCCCACCGCCAACTTTGAGCTTTTGATGGCAGCCTACACTGCCGCCCAAAAGTCTGGAATTAAAACCTTGCAGGGTCCCGTTACCTCCAGTGATCTTTTCTATGATGAAAACGAAAATTGGAAACTTTGGGCAAAGTACGGTGTTTTAGGAATAGAGATGGAAGCAGCTGAGTTGTATACCCTGGCTGCTAAATTCAATCGAAAGGCTCTGGCAATCCTCACTGTCTCCGACCATATTGCCACCGGAGAAGCCACTACACCAGAGGAACGACAGACCACATTTACTAACATGATCAATATTGCACTAGAAGCTGGCATTTCTTACTAATCTTGACTAAATGCTAACATTTTGTGTATGATTGTATCAATAAAAGACTATAGATTCTGTTATCTATAATTTAAGGAGTAACAAATGAAAAACTCAAAGTTTATCATTGCAGCATTGGTTCTGGTAGCAGTAGCAGGTTTGGCTGTTGCCCAGAAGGTATCTATCGATCTTCGCTTCAACACAGAAGCAGCAGATGCAAAGAACTATTTCAACTGGTCTGCTAACGGAAAGAGCGTAAAGGATGGTTTTGACGCAGCTACAGGTGCTTCTAAGGCTCAGTCTACAACAGCATTCAATGCTGTTCGCTATGACAACGATGCTACCAAGAAGAATGCAAT
>JAGCMR010000017.1 GCA_017646305.1 Spirochaetaceae bacterium | reverse complement strand
GGCAACGTTTTCTTCTCCAATCTTCTTGAGAACATCCCCAGTAATAACGGCATACTGCCAAGGCTGTGTGTTCTTGCTGGAAACAGCATATCCAGCAGTCTTAAGGATGTCTTCTACAACTTCCTTAGAAACACTCTGGTTAGTAAATCCTCTAATTGAATGCCGATTGATAATAGCATCTTTTAATTCCATGATTCTTCCTCCTAAAATACAGATTTCATAGGATTAAATACCCAAAATGAAATCTCAAGTAACAATAAATACTATACTATGGAGTTAATTTTGGAACAAGCCCTTTTTTTGGGCAGCCAGAATCAGTTCTGGATGGTATTCAAAGTGCATGTTATCCCAAATGCCCCATTTGCCGCCCCAGATAAAGCCTCCATCCTCAAAAATATCGATGACGCTTTGTGGTGGCATCCATCGGTCTGCCAAAGGTGTGAGCATCCAATCGGGATTCACGTCCTTGGTCCAGCTCCAGTAAATGGCTTTACCTTTGAGGTTTTTGGGGAGAATGTCCACGGCAATACCGAGACTGTGAAAGGATTTTCTGTTTGTACCTGCAATGAGCCTCCAATAGTAAGCGTCCAGCTGGTTAATCTCTGCAATAAAGGGCTTGATGCTGGGGTCTGTGGTGGCGGCCTGGTTGATTCGCTGTTCCACCCGCTGTAATGGTGCTTTGAGTCTCTGGTGAACACGCAAGGGTTTTCCTAAAAAGGTAATACGTTGAATGTGTTTTTCTAGACTTTCTTTTGTGTGGCTCTGATAGATGGTATCAAAAAAGAACATGGGAGTGCCAGCTCCATTCCTTCTGTTTTCTGTTGAGCCAAAATTTTTCATACGGTCAATTTGTTCTTGGGTAAAATCAGCTGGATCCTCCAAGGGCTGGCCATAGTTGTAATTGTACAGCAATGTCCAGTATTTTTCCTTATTACCCAATTCAGATTCAGGTAACATCCTCCCATTGCTCCAGTAAAGTACTTCTATTCGCTGGGTGTCACCCTCTGGAATCAGTAATTCTATTTTCCAGTCAGCCTTATCTCTGTCGTATATGGCATTAAACATAACATCTGGATATGCTTGGCGAAAAATTGCTAAACCATCAGGTTCTCTGGGTGGCTTTCCCTGTGGCATTTCAGTTGTCTGTGCAAAACAAAGCCCCGCCAAGGCGAGGCTCAGTGTGAGTAAAAAAAGTTGTTTCATTCCTTCCCCTTAATTCAGTTACATTACACTTTGAATTTCGGTGAAAGGAATTTACTTCTTTACTTCAAGTAGGGAATCAGTACAGCTTGGGTTCCTGCTGAACCGGGAGCCACCTGATATTTCTGGAAGTAAATTGTCAGTCCTTTTTCTGATACGGTAAAAATCTGGTAATTTTCTGCCACAGGCTCTGTTCCTGTTTGAATCATTTCCTGAAGGTTAGTGTCATTTTCTGCAGAAAGGGCAACTGTCAGCTCTTCTCTACAAACTGCTGCCAAGGACTCCAAGGAGGGCTCTGTTAAGACCAAGGGCAAAAAGCTTTCCAGTGGCATAATTTTCTGGGTACTCTTGTTCCAGGTGAAAGATGCCATTTGGTCAAGGCCATTGGCACCTCCAGTAAACTGGTAGGCTGTCAGCAAGATACTGACACAGTCTTGGGTATTCAAAGGAACTTTCCACTGGTTTTCAAAGGTAAAGGGTTGACCATATTCCTCTACCATTTGGCTATTAAGTTCAGCTTCAGAGATAAAATTATCATACCAGCTATTGATTTGCTTGGAAATCATGGAATTTAGCTGTGGTTGTCCATCGACCTCTGGAATGTCCATGTCTGCTTGGTAAATGTCGTTGCCAGGCAAGGAGCGGATTGAAGTTACTCCCGGAACAGTACTGTTCTGGGAAACACAAGCGGTAAATGATACCGCGACCAAAAGTGGAATAATAAACAGGTTGAATCTTTTCATAAAATAAATATAAAAAAAAATGAAGGTAAAAACTAGGGGCAAGAGGATGTAAAAACAATTGTAGGTGATGCCATTGGTAAGGGGGCAAGATTGCACGGGCTGCTATTGAGCATGGGGATGAGGTGGTGGTAGCTTTACCACTCCAGTCACTATAAAATTACCTAGTGCTAACTGTTGACGATAGTTTGTTTTATGTGTATTTTATCTTATATACTTGTTACGGAAAGGAGTGCGTATGTCACTGGAAGATAAAGTAAAAGAAGCATTGGACACCATTCGTCCTCAGCTACAGGCTGACGGTGGTGATTTGGAATATGTTAAGATGGAAGAAGGCAAGGTTTACGTTAAGTTGACTGGTGCTTGCGGAAGCTGTCCTATGGCTACTATGACTCTTAAGCAGGGAGTTGAGCGTCGCCTTAAGGACACAATCCCTGAGGTAACAGAGGTTATTCAGGCCTTCTAATAAGAGCCTTACGAAAAGGCTTTTTTAATAAGATATTTTTTCAGGAGTTGAAATGACAATTGCAAAAGACAAGATGGTATCCATCGAGTATACCCTTAAAAATGCTGCTGGTGAAGTTATCGATTCTTCTCAGGATGCTGGTCCACTGGATTATATCCACGGCCGTGGTGAGTTGATTGCTGGTTTGGAAGCTGCCTTGGAAGGTAAGGCTGCAGGTGACGCCTTTGCTGTAGAAATTGAAGCTGCTGACGCTTACGGAGAAAAGAGTCCTGAGATGATTTTTGATGTTCCAAAGTCTCAGTTTGACGGTGCCGACATTGAAGTTGGTATGCAGTTTGAAGCTTCTTCTCCTTCAGGAAGCCACGTGGTAACTGTTGTAGAAATTTCCGATGAGAACGTAAAGGTTGACGCTAACCATCCCTTGGCTGGCGAAAAGCTTTTCTTTGACATTAAGGTTGTAGAAGTACGTGAGGCTACTGCTGAAGAATTGGCTGGTGGTGGATGTGGTTGCGGTTGTGGTTGTGGTGACGACTATGATGACTACGACGATCATGGTGGCTGTGGCGGTGGTTGCGGCAGCTGTGGATGTGGTTGCCACTAATTAGGTCAATCTGCATAAAAAGAGCCGAGTTTTGAAGTGTCCAGCGATTGGTGGCTACTTCAGGGCCGGCTCTTTTTTATTTCAGTATTAATGCCAACGACAATCTTGGCTAAATAAAGCTTGTTGAATCAACTGGCAGTTTTCTTCTGGGCTCTCTCCCTGGAGAGGACAGGTGATTTGTGCAAGCTGACGATAGAGCTTTGTTCGCTGCTGGTAAAAGCTACTGAAAATTCGAGCAACATCTTCTATTGTGCTGGGATTTTCCTTTTGAATATAGGCAGGAAGGTTTTTCATTGTTCCTTCTTCCCATTCAATTTCCTGAATAATTCTGTTGGCGGCAATTTCTTCTGGTACTTCCAGAAAGATAAAGAATCCCAGTGGGTTAAGTGCATCCAATGCAGCAGGATTATTACAAATACCACCACCAGTTGCAATAACGTAGTCATTTTCTCCCATAGCAGAAAGATAAGATACAAGATACTTGCAAGCCTTTGTTTCTGCTTCCATAAAAGCCTGTGGTCCCTGTTCTTGGTAAATTTGTCGTGGAGAACAACCTGTCATTTCAGTAATTACATCATCAGTGTCGTAAAAGGGGCAGTGAAACTTTTTGCTAAGAAAACGTCCTAGGGTGGATTTTCCACAATGCTTGATCCCCATTAGAATAATTCCTTGACTCATAGTGTGATTATATCCTGTGAAAGGATAGCTTGCAACAAAAAATACTTTTGCAGTATGGTATAGGTATGTCTGTGTATGTGATGATGGG
>JAGCMR010000139.1 GCA_017646305.1 Spirochaetaceae bacterium | reverse complement strand
TGTAGCCACAGAAATTGAAGTAGAAGTTATCAAAACGCTATGCCAGCTTTATGGCTATGGAGCTGAATCTGACGGTGTTTTCACTTCTGGTGGTTCTCAGTCCAACCTTATGGGGCTCATGCTTGCTCGTGACTGGTTCTGCAATACAAAGCTGAACTATGACGTAAAAAAGCTTGGCTTGCCAGAAAATTATCGTAAATTCAGAATCTATACTTCTGCTATCTCTCACTTTTCCATGGAAAAAGGCTCCCACATTCTAGGACTGGGATACGATGCTGTGGTAAAAGTTCCTGTAGATAGACGGCAGAAGATGGATATAGAAGCCTTCCGTAAGCTGGTGGAGCAAGACGTGTCTCAGGGAAACATTCCCTTCTGTGCAGTGGCTACCATTGGTACCACTGATTACGGTAGCATTGACGATGTAGTTGAGATGCACAAAATCTGCCAGCAGCACGGAATGTGGCTTCACGCAGATGCAGCCTACGGTAGTGGCGTTATTATGTCTTTAGGCTACAAAGACAGAATTGGACCACTTCATTTGTGCGACTCTATTACTGTGGATTTCCACAAGATGTTCTTGATGCCCATTAGTTGTGGTGCATATTTGGTAAAAGAAGGAAAGAATTTTGAAACCCTGACCCTTCATGCCGATTACTTGAACCGAGAAGAAGACGAGGAAGACGGTTACACAAACCTTGTAGGGAAATCTATGCAGACAACCCGTAGATTCGATGCCTTGAAGGTGTGGCTCTCTTTCCAAACTCGTGGACAAGACGGTTGGTCTCAAATTATTTCCACTTGTATCCAAAACGCAACCCACTTGTACAACGCGCTTTCTCATTCTAAACGGTTCCAAGCTGTAACAGAGCCAGAAATTAGTTCAGTGGTTTTCCGTGTGCTTCCTGCAGAGGGAAAAACTGCTTCTGACGAGGAAATTGATGAGTTAAACAAGAAGGTTCGTCGTGCATTGATTCATCAGGAAGGTGTAGTAATTGGTCAGACAGTGTTTGATGGAAAGGTTTTCCTCAAGTTTACACTGTTGAATCCTCGTATTACTTACGAAAAGCTAGATGGAATGCTTGATTTGATTCAATCTTTGGCTGATAAGGTATAACTTATAGTTTAATAAAAAGTTTTTCCTAGTTGCAAGTTTTTCTTGTGGAAAACTTGTTGATAAATAGGTAAAACTTGTACATAATAAGAAAAAAGCTGTGGAAAAACTACCACTTTTCCACAGCTTTTTTTTCTCTTTTCCACTTATTCATTTTCTTTGTAAGATTGACGAGAAGAATTTTCTTTGGTATATTTTCCTAGAGGAATACTATGAAAATATCAACACGCGGTCGCTACGCCCTCCGATTTATGATAGACTTGGCAATTCACAGTCAAAATCAATATATAGCCCTAAAAGATATTTCCGCCCGCCAGGAAATCTCTGTAAAATACTTGGAACAAATTGCTTCTCTTTTAAGTAAACATGGCCTACTCACAAGCATCCGTGGGCAACAGGGAGGCTATAAACTTTCACGTCCACCAGCAAAATATTCTGTAGGAGAAATATTACGCCTTACAGAAGGACCTCTTGCTCCCGTTGCCTGTTTGGAAAATCCCGATATGCCCTGTGAGCGTTTAGGAGTTTGTAAAACCTTACCTTTCTGGAAAGGTTTGTATAAGGTAATCGAAGAGTATGTAGATAAGTTTACCTTAGAAGATTTAGTAAATCAGGAGCCTTTAGCAGAGTAGGTCTGGGGAGTTAAAATTAATACCACTTTCAGTATTAACTTCTCCCCAACAATTTTTTAGAACCGATACTGAATATAAAATCCATTTGGAGCAACAGCAACTTCCAGATTTTCTCTTTTGGGTAATGTGTGAAGAAATGGAACCATAAATCCAGCAAAGCTACCAATGGCTGCTCCAGCCAGTACATCTGTTAGAAAGTGGTTTCCGCTAAGAATTCGTTGCACTGCAGTGGCGGTAGCCAAGGTAAGGCTTCCTGCAATAATGGGAATCTTCCACTTGGATTCGGGAAAATACTTGGAAAAGGTGTAAC
This sequence comes from Spirochaetaceae bacterium, assembly GCA_017646305.1. The sequence goes on along the minus strand of JAGCMR010000139.1, from coordinate 678 downwards.
TTGCAAATACTGCACCGTTAAAGGCCATGGTGGTGTGGCCTGAAGGGAAGGATTTCAAATAATCACCATCCTCAATTTTATCTTCTGGGGCTCCATCAAAATACATATAGGGCCGTTCCCGCTGTATGCTAAATTTCAGGGCTTCTTTTAATCCATTTGCCCATAGCATAGATTCTGCATACATCACTGCCCAAATTCCCCACTCACTTTTATCTGTGGCAATAAGGGCCAGTGGAGCAGCCATAGACAAAACCTCTGTTACTGTACCTGTAATGTGCAAAGGCTTTGAATAAGGTCTCATAGCCCAGCGGTCAAAGGGATTTACCTCATCCTTGTTTAGTACAACTCCATCAAACTCAGGAACTGGTGCAAAAAAATCATAAACGAATAAGCCTCCAGTTAGGGCAAGGCCACCACCACCTATAATTCCATCGTACACTGGATCAAGCTTAAAAACCTGTGATTTTCCTTCAAAGAAATCACTAATTCCAGCAAAGACTGATGAAACTCCACAAAGGAACATTAAACAAACTACCGCCTTTATTTTAATTTTATTTAAGAAATTCATATAAAATCTCCTTATTTCTTTGTTATCTCGTACAAAATAATGGCAGAAGCCTGAGCAACATTCAGACTTTCCACTGGCCATGAATCAGGATTAGAAGCTCCCTTTCCCTG
>JAGCMR010000138.1 GCA_017646305.1 Spirochaetaceae bacterium | reverse complement strand
TAGAATCCATTGTGGTAATCCTTGTCAGTGCCGCCTTAGGCATTTGCTTTTCCTTTTTGTCTGCAAAGAAAAAGGCTCAGGAAAAAAAGGAGGCTGAATCATGACACTGCTGCAATTAATGCTTACATTTTTTTACGTGGGACTTTTTACCATTGGTGGAGGCTTGGTGGCCATTACCCTGATGTATGGCCCTATTGTGGAAGGGGGACTCATTTCCTCTGAGCAATTCTACAACATGGTGGCTATTTCTGAATCCACACCTGGCCCCATTGGCATAAACATGGCCACCTACATTGGCTATGAGCTTTACGGTGTGGCTGGTGGCATTGCAACAACAGCTGCTACGGTGCTTCCATCTCTCATCATTATTACTATCATTGCAAAATATTTTAATCGGTTTCAAGACAAGCCCTTGGTTAAGGCCGCCTTCACTGGTCTGCGTCCTGCCACCAGCGGCATGGTTTTAGTAGCAACGGTACAGGTTTTTATCATTGCCATTCTAAACATTCCTGCATTCCAGGAAACAGGCTCTTTAAGCCAGCTGATAGCCTTACCACAGGCAATTTTTTACCTAGTAGCCTGTATCCTCTTATTCAAGACAAAGCTCAGCCCCATCCTTATGGTTCTAGCAGGAGCAATTTCCGGAGTGCTGGTACTATAATTTATAAAAAAATAAACCTGCACCTTTCCCAAAATCTAAGAGAAGGTGCAGGTTCAACTTCTACCCCAATTTACAAGCTATTTTTTCAGCAATTCAGAGGCAGTGGTGACGACTCCTGCCAAGCCCTGTAGATCGGAAGGAATGATAATCTTGGTGGATTGTCCGTCTGCAACCTTTTCCAGTGCTTCCAAGCTGCGGAGACGAATAAGCCCGTCGTCAGGCTGAACAGCCTTGATTCGAGCTAAACCTTCTGCAGTGGCAGTTTGCAGGGCCAAAATAGCTTCTGCCTCACCTTCAGCCTTACGAATGGCAGACTCTTTTTCTGCCTCTGCTTCAAGAATCATAGCAGCTTTCTTACCTTCTGCCACCAGAATTGCAGACTGCTTCTGTCCCTCTGCAATCAAGATGGATTCACGTCTCTCTCGTTCAGCCCGCATCTGCTTTTCCATAGCTTCCTGGATAGTTTCTGGTGGAATGATATTCTTCACCTCCACTCGGTTCACCTTGATTCCCCAGGGATCTGTAGCTTCATCCAGAATGCTTCTCATGCGAGTATTAATAACATCACGGCTGGTAAGGGTTCCGTCCAGCTCCAGCTCACCGATTATGTTACGTAAGGTGGTGGCAGAAAGGTTTTCTATGGCGTTCATGGGATTTTCCACGCCATAGGTATAGAGCTTGGGATCTGTAATCTGGAAATAGATAACGGTATCAATCATCATGGTAACATTATCCTTGGTAATTACTGGCTGAGGCTGAAAATCCAACACTCGTTCCTTTAAGGAAACCTTATTCACAATGCGGTCAATAAGGGGAACCTTTACGTGAATTCCTACGCCCCAGGTGGTAAGATAGCCACCAAGCCGCTCAATGATAAAGGCCTGGGACTGGGGAACGATTCTGATATTCTTGATGATAATCACCAGCAAGAACACAATCAAGGCAATAATAATGGGGAAAAACATATATAACCTCCTATAAATTATACTATTACTCTGTGGTTGCTACCACTTGATCTTCTTCTAAAACACCCCTACCTACCACCACAGTAACACCTTCTATCCGTTCTACAATACAAGTTTCATCTTTGGCTATTGGTTTTCCATCAATTGATTGTGCAGACCATTCTATGCCACGAATCTTGACCAAACCCTTTTCAAATTCTGTTATCTCCTTAATCACAAGGGCCTTTTCTCCAATGAGAGAATCTGTATTTGTTTTTTCCCGGCCCACCTTTAGCTTTTTTACCGCAATAGGTCGAGTAAAAATCAGCAAAACAGAAGAAATTATCAGGAACAAGAGAATCTGCCAAAGAAAGGGAATCGGAAGAGGCGACAAAAACAACATGACAAGGGCTCCCAAAGCAAACCAAATTGTTGTTAATCCAAAGGTTGCCACCTCTATTGCAGTAAACAGAATCATGAGAAAGAGCCAAAACCAAGGCAAATATTCTAATAATAAACCCATGAAATAATTATAAGACTATATGCTATTTTTGTCAGCAAAAAAATAAATACTTGCAAAAGTAGAAATTTCGATATATTATAGAAATATACAATTTTTAAGTTAGGAGTTTTATAATGAAGAAGATTGTTTTGTTGCTCGTATCAATTTCAATGCTTTTGGTATCCTGTTCCAGTACTCCAGAAGCAACAGTTCAGCAAGTGCAGGAACAAGAACAGGTTGAGCAAGCATTTGAAGAAGTTTATCAGCATTTTGAACAGGTACTAATTCTTGATGGTGCACAGGAATATAAGGTTCGCTCACGTGATACACTTTCTAAGATTGCAAACAAGTTTTATGGACAGGGTAATGGATATTATTTCCCACTGATTATGTTGGCATCTTCAGACACCGTCTTAGACCCAGATACCATCGTACCTGGGATGGTGCTCACAGTTCCAGATTTGCAAAAAAACTTAAACGACACCTCTGTACAACAAACCTTAAAAACATTCTTTACAGAAATTGCTGATGTTTATAAAAACAAAAAAACAGAGGCTGCACCCACTATCCGAAAGGAATTGTTAAAGATTGCAGAATCCCTCTAATTGTTAGAGAAAGAAAAGGTGCCACTGGTGAATCCCAGTTCATCAGTGGTATTTTTTTGTAGATACGAGAGATTTGTAGCCATCTTGACCCAAAAGCAATACTGTCGTATATTTAAGTGTTATGTCAGAATCAAAAGATAAAACAAAGAATGGTGGCTTTTTTCAAAGGCTTTTAGCTGGATTTTTCAAAAACAGTGATCCTGAGCTGGAAAAAAAGCGTA
>JAGCMR010000137.1 GCA_017646305.1 Spirochaetaceae bacterium | reverse complement strand
TGTCCTTTGGCTACCTCATATTGACTCAGGCAGATGCCATTGCTCCCGCTGCAATAGGAACCATCCTGTTGGTTGCTGGTTCTATAGTCTTTTTGATAAATCTCCACCGATTTTACACATGGAAATAAAACTGACAAAGACAAGCTATTGCAATAGGGATAATAAGATTATCTAAGTCCTTAAGAGGAAGTAATTCAAAGGCCATTCCCGCAAGGCCACATCCAAGGGCCACCTTTGTATTTTCTGTTAAAATTACAGTGGAGCAAAAGATTGCCACAAAGCAGGCAAGACTTCCTGCTACGGTTTTTCCACCGGTGAAAGGAATTCGAATTCTACCAAAGCACTTTCCCACCAAACTAGCAAGGCCATCACCAAAGGCTAAGGCACAGATTCCTATTGCTGCAGGCTGGGCAGGAAAAAGAGCTGCAGTAAAGAGCACTCCAATAGCCAAGGTGGCGGGCCCCAGTACAAAACCGTTTTCATCACGTTTACGAGCAGCCACCATAGTAATAGAAGAGATCACTGGAACAGTATGCCCCTTACATCGCAGATTTTCGGCAATACAATAGAGCAGTAAAACCAGAGCCAACAGCACCATCACTGGATAGTAGGCAATACTTAGAAATAAAGGAACAAAGGCAGTACACATGTGGATAGCCTTTCGGAATAGCTCCTTTATCAGCATATTCATTCGTTTTTTGGCCTGGATACCGTCTTGGTAACAAAGCCATCTGTCATACAGTTGCCGCAACATGGAAATCCCCTTATTGAGGGAGATGTTCTCCCTCTGGCAGAGCAGGAATCTCTGTATAGATGGAAGGCTCAAATTCTGGCAGAGATTGTGACATATATTTTATGTTCTGCTCTGCCAAATTTGTTCCAGCCTTGCGAACAAGAGTCTCTTGATTCCGCTCTAATGCATCGTGGGCTCTAATAGACGCAGTAAAATTAGTCAAAGCCTCTGCATTCATGGAACTATTACCTGTTTGCCGTGACAAACGATATAAGGTAACACCGAGATTGTTTGCACCCATCTTATACATTTCCACAATTTCCTCATGCTCCTCATTTACCTGAGGGAACAAGATTGTGTACTTTGATCGTTGCTGTTCCAGAATATCCATGAGTCGCTGGTAATAGCCTTGAGCAGCAAAATTATCTCCACGAGAAGACAACACATTGCCCAATGCATACAAAACATGGGTATCGGAAGGAGCTTCACCTGCTGTTTTGATAAACAGATTCAGTGCTTCTCCATATTTTTTCTGGGAATAATTAATATATCCCATCTTGTAGTAAACAGAAGGAGTTCCATACTGGGTATTAGAAGCAATGGTATAATTTCTCAAAGCCTCATCATAATCACCAATAATCAGGTAGTTTATATCTGCCAAGGATGCGTACAACTGTCCCACATTTCGGTCTCCCACTAGGCCAGCTGCAGCTTCCTTTTCAAAGAGACTGATTCCCAAACGATACTTTTCTTCAGCAGAAATATACTCCTTGTTCTCCATGTCCAAATCTCCCAACAAGCGGAAGGTGTTCAACTGACGGAGCAAACGCTTGCGAGGCTTGTAACTTGCATTCTCAAAGGAAGTGAGGGCTGCAGAAAGCCAGTCCTTGGCAAGGGTACTGTTGTTAGAGTTAACAAAATACAATCCCATGTTATGGAGACTTTCAGGCTCATTAGGAGCTGCTTCCACTGCCCGTTCTAACAATTCACGTACGTCTTCGATAGAAGACAAAAGATATTCGTCTGCAGGAGCAATATTACCAGAACTCTTATCCAGTAAATAACCACTGAGCTCAATCAAATCCTGTCCGTCAAGAGCTTTTTTCTTTGGATAGAAATACTCTTTCATCTGCAATACGTTACGTAAATCATCCACTCTGATGTAATACCGCATCAATCGAGCAAGATATATATCCTTTTGGCCATAGATTTCCAACAACTCCTCGTAAACATCCTTAGCCTGTTCATACTTGCTTTCATCCCGTTCGTCGCCCCACTCTAGGAAAATATCTCCTAAAAGCAGCAATCCATCAGAATTATTGATGTGATAATCAAGAACCTCACGTCTTACAACAGTTTCAGCATTCTCAAAGTTACGCAAATCATACAATTCCATTTCTGCGTAATCTAATCCTAGCTCTTTATCTTGCTTGAACCGCTGAAGACCTGCCCTATACATCATGCGGGCACGCTCATATTGCTTATGCTTGCGATACCCGTCAGCATAGGTAAAGAACCATCGTTTTTGCTGCTGATATCCCAAGGCTTCATCAAATTTAATCTCTGATTGAGGATAGGCCCCTTCTTCCAGCAAGGCATAACCTTCCTTATATAGGGAATTTGCCTTTAGTGGTTCATAGATAAAATTCTGACCAAAAAGGAAGAGGATATACATAATACAAGCTGCCATAACAGAGATAATGGCAACAGGTAATATTCTATTCTTAAGCTGATATTCAGTAGATTTCTTGTATTCCTCATACTGAGCAGCTGTTCTTCG
>JAGCMR010000136.1 GCA_017646305.1 Spirochaetaceae bacterium | reverse complement strand
TACCAGAAAGTACAAAGACCTCTCCCCTTGCAGAACGTTGAATCTCATCCTTGTGCATATTCTGGAAGGTTGTCAACATTCCTTCGTCTAGCTCATTGGAAAGAAAGAAGCGAGAATTAACGAGAGTTCTGTCATTTCGGTTGGTTTCTACATTGTATAAAATTATAGCTGCTGTTTCTTGATTACGTTCAAAGAAGAATGTGGTAGCCTGTCGTGCAATGGCATTACTATTTCCCGCACTACTAAGCATATCTAATAGAAGAAAACTATTTGATCGGATAGTGGTTAGTTCAGATTCTGCAGAAACAGCTGAACGTGAGTTTAAGGTGTGGTTGTTTTCCTCTGCGGTACGTTTTGTTTCGTCACCAACAAAGTAGGAAACCATATAGGTTACTGCACCTAAAGAAATTAATACCAATACGGTAATAATACAAATTAGCTTAAAACCAATAGAAAACTTTATTTTTTGCATACAATTCTCACATCAGACTTTATTTAAATGCTCAATATCGGCAAGTAAAGAAGAAAGATAAAAGTCTTTTTTAAAAATCTCTCCATCGAAAATATACCCCGATGGAGAGTGATTGTCAATTAGAAATGAGCTTTTTTAATATCCATTACTTCATAGGAATAATCGTGGTCGTTGATAGTAAAGTTCAAGGTTTCTTGAACCTTTGCATCCATCAACTTGCTTCCCAATGGAGACTGGAAGGAGATAATCTTTTTGTCTGGGTCAGATTCCCAAGGCCCAAGGATAGTAAACTCATCAACCTCGCTGGTCTGGAGATTCTTGAGGGTAACAATGGTTCCAAAGGAAACCTTGCTGGTGGTGATGGTGGCTGGATCAAAGATTTTAGCCTTACCCAGTTCTTCGTTCAGACGAGAAGCCCTGTTGTTCAACTCGTTCTGCCGTTCCTTAGCAGCCTTGTACTCTGCATTTTCCTTCAAGTCACCCTGAGCCATGGCTTCGCTGATTTCCTTGGCGTTAGCAGGCATTTCCACCGTGGTAATATATTCCAGTTCCTTTTTCTTGGCATCCAGCATTTTTGCAGTAACCAGGAATCCAAGATAGTCCACAGTCTTTTCTTCCACACCACGAGTCTTGAAGTCGGGAAACTTCTTCTGCAGCTCATTCTTGATATTTAGCTTGATCACTGCATCAAGATCCCGCACATCGTCCACCAGTGTGAACATGCGTGTTGCTGTGTCCAGATTGTTAGACAGGATATAGCTCAAGAGGCGAGGATAGGGTTGGCCAGCATCTTTTTCTTCAAAAATCAACTTTTGAATTTGACGATCCAGCTTTCTGTTATCGGTGGTATCTACGTGGTTTGCAATCTCGCGGTAAATCAGATTCAAGATATGAATCAATGTTACCAACTGCTTTTCTTGAGAAATACCTGCTTCCTTGAACCATTCCTCATTTCGACATTCACGGAAGAAGAAGATAACTGCTTCACGGTAAACGCGGTAATCCTCAAAGCTTTCCACTGCCAGCTTTTTCACTGCATCCACATGGCCATTGGCAATGAGCTGATCTAGCATTTCGCGGCGAAGTACGGTAGGGAAGAGTTTGGTATAGATTTCCTTCCAGTTGGGCAGCAATGTTCTGATACAGTTGAGGAAATCCTGTCTCAAACTAGTGTTCTTGGTATCCTTGAGAGACAGATACATTTCTCGTGGATCTTCCAAATCTCCAAATAAATCTCCAAAGGTATACTTAAAGTTGGGGTTCAGATGTGATCTTTCTGCCACAACTTTACGTACCACCAAGTATGATGCCATTACCTGCTCTGTAACGGCACTGAAGGACTTGAGGTAGTTGGCAAAATAGGAGAACATATCAGTAAAGAGCTCTGAATCCTTGTCTGTTTCATCGGAAGAGAAGTACTTCATAAAAATATCAATGCGAGCAAAGAACTGCTTCTGAGCCTTGAATTCATTGGAAAGCTTTTCTTCCTGAGAAATGGCGTGAGGACGTACAGTATACATATTGATATCGTTAGGATTGATACCAAAGGTAGCATCTGTTTCAAGAATACGGCGAGCATTGGTGCTCCAGCTGGTCCACTCACCTGAAGTGAGGATTGCAGGTACCAGCTCAGCCTTTACACGCTTGAAATCACAGTTATTGCCAAAGCTCTTGATGATGGTCTTCAAAGCCCAAACCTTGTCGTCCTTTACCATCTTTGCCAAATCTTTTGGTGTTTTTGTAGCCTTGAGAACCCAAATATGGTCTGGAGCCAGAGGCTGGAGTGCTTCAATAGCCATGTCAGAAGTCATTTCTTTTTTACCAAACTTCTTTCCAAAGTTAATGAGCAGTTGCTTGTCTGTTACCTTCTGGATGATACCAACACCCCAGTAGCGATGGAATACAAAGTTCTTTGTGTCAAAGGCAATACGCTTTTCAAAGCCAGAGATGGCATCAAATACGTTGCGGGCACTTCCAATGAGGCCAGACTCTCGGATACATTCCTCTAGACGGCTGTGGTTCTTGTACTTGTTGCGGAAGCAGTCAGTAATCTCACGGCGAGCCCAAAGGTCTCCGTTATCAATGGACAAAATCAGCTTGATGATGTCGATGGCTATATCCCAGTACTCGTTGGTTTTGTAGTACTGGTACAACTCCTGCATTAAAACAGCACTCTTGTCTTCACTAATATTCTTTGCAATCTTTCGCTGAACGAGATAGAAAAAATCAATTTCATTAGGAACAAGGGCCACTAGTTTTGACCACAATTCCTTAATCTGGTTCATGGTATTAATACCGTTGTTGATGTAGCGATGGATGGCCTTCTTGTAGTAATCGATGGCTTCTTCCTGATTGCCTTCCCTTTCGTAGCGCTCTGCTAGGAGTTTGGCAATATCAGCTTCCTCGTGGTCTATGCGAACAAGAGTTTCATAAATATCCCAAAGCTTTTCGTTCCCTTCTTCCCGGTAACATTCACCTAGGGTACGAAGGGCAAATTTGTTACCAGCATCTTCTCCAAGAATTGATTCACACAGGTAGGTAACAATATTTGGTTTATGATTGTCTAGAAAAATGTTAATGAGACTTTCCAAAGCGGAATTGTCTAAGGTTCCCTTCTTTAGTCCCAGCATACCAGAAATGTACAAGGCAATGATGCTCTGCTTTGTATGGGACAAATGCTCGTCACAGATGGCTTTAATCTCATCGATGCAGTTGTGGTTTCGGGCATTTTCCACGATGACAGCCAACTCGATGAAATTATTCTTTGAATAATTACTGATGGTTGCCCGTGTCCATTTTTCTTCAGTTAGCATTTCCTGTACAGATTTTACCAATTCCTCAGACATATATCACTCCTGTTTTGCCAGCACATTTCCTTATTGCCAGCGATTTTGCTTGATTTTTCCACCTACCGCTACATGGTGTATGTTCTATACACGTCTTCGTTAAGTAACCGTATTCGACGGAGGGTATCCTCAATCATTTCCCTGTCGTCATTTACATTCATATAGTAGTCAATAAGCCAAAAGTACTTATTGATGAGCCTTGGCACCAAGAGGGAAGTTTCACTGGTGGAAGACTGAAGCTCATTCTCAAGGCTAGTGATGTCCCGCTTCAAATTGCTGAACTCAATAGGCCTCAAGGGGCGGTTTATATTTAGAACGCCATAAAGGACACCGTATACTGGTATCCATTCCTGCATTACCCGATGGGGATAGCCAAGCTGCCGTACCAGCTCCACTAATCGTAAAATTAACTCAGAGTCAAGAAAGAGCAGGTCAATCTTATTTGCTCCGAGAAAAAAAGCCTCTCGAAAAAAAACCTTGGCATAGTTATCTTGACCACAGAGGGCATAACAATCTGCCATTTCGGCTAAAATGGG
>JAGCMR010000135.1 GCA_017646305.1 Spirochaetaceae bacterium | reverse complement strand
CGACAAGGAGTAGGGAGGCTAATGCGTCGTTCCACCGACAGGGGCACTGTAGTGGTTTTGGACAGACGATTGGTGGAAAAGCGTTATGGTAGAATTTTCTTAGAGGCAATTCCTTCTTGTCGCAGAGTTCATGGTAATTTAGAGGAGCTTTGTAACTCCATTGAACGGTTTATCTTCTAGACTTCCACTTGCGGATAAGGGATAAAATGTATAGAATAAAAGGAGCTTTGTATAAGCTGAATTCTTAAGGAAAGGTTATTTCATGTCCAGTATTATCACTATCTGTTGTCTTTTGTTAGTTGTTAGTATTGCTGCAATTTTGAATGTTTTTTCATATCCAATTTCAAAAAAACTTTGTTATAAGATTTCTACTGGAATTGTAAAGATTTGTGCACCACTTATTTTTTCAATTCTTTCTGTGTATAAAAATTTTAAGTTCAAGGGTGAAAAACATTTAAAGGATGAGCTTCCAGAACAGTTCTTGATTATGTCAAATCACCAAAGCCTTTTGGATATTCCTGTTTATATGAATTTTTTACGGGATAGAGATTTACGATTTGTAGCCAAGGCCGAACTGGGACGTCATGTTCCCATGGTTTCAGAAATGCTACGAGTTCATGAGCATGCACTTGTTCCCCGCACAGGAAGCCCTTCTGTAGCCATGAAAACCTTAGACAAATTTGCTGAACGAGTAGTGCAACGTGGTCAGATTCCTGTTATCTTTCCTGAGGGAACAAGAAGCCGAGATGGTAAGCTACGGACCTTCTACGCAGCTGGTTTTAGACGCTTGCTAGACAAGGCTCCCATGCCAGTGGCTGTGTGTGCGTTGGATGGAGGCTATCAGATTTCAACCTTGGATGGAGTTATCAGAAATCTAAAGAATGGATCTTATCGGGTAAAGATTTTGAAAATCTATCCAGCTCCCACCAATAAACAGGAACAAATGCATATTCTCGATGAAGGAAAGGCTTTGATTCAAGCTCAGCTAGAGGAATGGCAGTCTGCCGAAAATATTGGAAAATAATTTTCTGTTTTAATCAATTCTAAAGCTGGTTAAAAATAAAAAAGGCTATCCAAGGAAAACCTTGTGATAGCCTTTCTATGTGAGAAGTTCAGCTGAAAATCAATAACTTATGATAATCAACTGCAAGGAACTAATTATTTGAAGTCCTTGGGGCGGCGTTCAACACGCTTGCACTGTGTGCACTCGGCAACGTTTTTAAGTCTGCCTTTCTCAAACAATGTCTTCATTACAATTTCACCACCGCAGTTACAAATGAACTTATGGGTAGTAACCGTTGTACGAGAGTTCTTACTGGCTCCAGCCATGGCTTGCCTCCTATCTTAGGAATAATCGATTATTACAAGATAATAACTGAATGTGTCTCTGTTGTCAATATACTTGTTTTACTTACAAAGTATAAAGTCAATAGAGAGTTCTGTTAAAAGTCCTTGTGTAATTTAAAGTTCACTTGACTAAGTTACCTGTTTTTGGTAGCATGATGCAGATTTGTGTTATTTTTAACACAAGTGTAAGTATTTTTTTTGGGGGTTTCTTTTGGCCACAAAGCATTCTTCTGCAGAAAAGAGACACAAGCAGAGTGAGGTTCGCCGTTTACGCAACAAGTCAGCAAAGAGTTCTGTTCGAACAAGTGCTAGAAAATACGTAGAGGCTGTTCACGCTAAGGATTCTGAGCGTGCCGCCCAGTTGTTGAAGGCTCTGGTAAAGGAGTTGGATACTGCTGCT
>JAGCMR010000016.1 GCA_017646305.1 Spirochaetaceae bacterium | reverse complement strand
TGCAAGTAAGATTTTCTTGGGGCCGTCTCCCGTGAGCCGATGAATCACAATGGGTTTTTCATGCTTCGTGGTATACTCATGAACGAGAGCTAGGGCTTGTTTTAAAAGAGAAAAATATTCCTCTTGGCTTAAGGTTGGCACCTGCCCCGCCTTCCACAATGGAGCTAAATCAGTATTTTCGAGAATGTGTAAAACGGTAAATTTTATGCCATCAGTTTGGGAAGCTAACACAAATTGAACCGTACCCAGCATATCTGAGGTTGTTTCTTCTGGAAGGCCAAAGATAACATGGGTTACTACGTGAATCTGTGGTGCAAGGTGATGGATTGCTGCTACTGCTTGAACATAGCACTGGTTTTCATAGCCACGTCGAATAAACTGCACCGATTGTTCCTTGCTGGTTTGGAAGCCCAGTTCAAGGGAAATATGAAAGACCTGATGTTCTGGATAGTGAGCAGGCTTTAACTGGGCAATTGCTTGAATAAAATGGTCTGTCAGGCAATCAGGGCGAGTAGCAATGGAAATACCTACAATATCTGGAGCTTCGAGAGCTTCTTGAAATTTTGCCAGCAAAGCTGTTTGGTTGCCGTAGGTATTGGTAAAGTTCTGAAAATAGGCAATAAACCTTGCCTGATTCCGCTGACTTTTCGGTATTTTGTTGATTACCAATGACTTAGCCTGTTCCACTTGCTCCCTTATAGAAAGCCGCCGAGAAGAAGCAAAATCCCCAGACCCCGCCGCACTGCAAAAAATACAGCCCCTTGTTCCCTTGGTACCATCTCGTGTTGGACAGGTACATCCAGCATCCAGACTAATCTTGTATATTTTTTGACCAAAGATGCTTTTGTAATATTCAGAAGCAGACAAATATGGAACTTTCATTGTGGTATACCTCGCTTACTGTAGCATAATTGGGGTGGTGAAGCTAGGGAGGGGAATCGGGCTGTTGCAGGTTGAAAACGCAATACCAGAAAATTTATTGTCAAAGAACGTGAAATCTTACACCCAAAGATTGTGTCAAGTTTAGCTCTTAATTTCGTTCCTGAAAAAAGCCACAAATCCATCATCCAACGTTAAACAGAAATTTCACGGTTGAGTTTTTCAAGGGTATTTGTGTTTGAAATCTTACGACTGTCCAGTTCATAAAACTTTACTTGGGATCAAAAACAATCATGTTGTGTTTTGTGAAAATTCGTCTTGCTCGTCTTTCTTATTTCCTCCATATTTACGCCTCCTTATTTTTTGTCTAAATTAGTGTAGCTGATTCAGATTTTATTCGGTGTAAAAAATGTAATTACAACTCAAAAGTTCATTGTATTTTTTGTGATTACCCACTATATTTGTATTATAACGACGGAGGGCGAGAATGTACCGAATTGCTATTGAAAATCTATTGAACTGGAAACAAAGTAAACGCCGCAAGCCTTTGATTATCGAAGGAGCTCGACAGGTTGGTAAAACTTGGTTGATGAAAGAATTTGGCAGACAGGCCTATGCGGATACCATATACATCAATTTTGATTCCAACTCCAGAATGTCGGACCTGTTTGCATCAGATTTAGACACAGACCGCTTGATTATGGGATTAGAACTGTATGTAGGACGAAAAATCGACCCTGATAATGCTTTGCTGATTTTTGATGAGGTACAGGAAGTTCCCAGAGCACTCTCGTCCCTTAAGTATTTCTATGAAAATGCACCACAGTATCACATTATTTGTGCTGGTTCGTTACTCGGCATTGCCTTGCATCAAGGCACATCTTTTCCTGTGGGCAAGGTAGATTTCCTAAAACTATACCCCCTCTCTTTCAAAGAGTTTTTAATGGCAACCGATAAAACACAATTTGCCCAGCTGCTTGACAAACGGGATTTCCAAATGATTACAAGCTTTAAGCAGACTTATATTGATGCCTTGAAGCAGTATTACTTTGTTGGGGGTATGCCTGAAGCCGTACAAAGTTTTGCAGAGAATAAAGATTTTAATGAGGTCCGTGAAATTCAAAAGCACATTCTTGTAGCTTATGAACAGGATTTTTCCAAACATGCTCCCAATGAAATCGTACCGAAACTCCGCATGTTGTGGAACAGTATTCCTTCGCAGCTGGCAAAAGAAAACAAAAAGTTCATTTATGGTCTGCTTCGTGAAGGTGCTCGAGCTAAAGACTATGAAACTGCAATTATGTGGCTCACCGATTGTGGACTTGTTCACAAAATCAGCCGAATCAATGTAGCAGGCATTCCCCTAGGGGCATATGAGGACTTGAAAGCATTTAAACTATTTGTGGTAGATGTGGGTCTCCTTGGGTGTATGACTGGACTTCGTCAGCGTACATTGCTTGATGGAAACGATCTTTTTATTGAGTTCAAAGGTGCCCTTACAGAGCAGTTCGTTTGTCAGCAATTAAAGACCATCCAAGACGTAGCTGTTTATTACTATACCAACGACAGAGGCTCTTGCGAAGTTGACTTTGTTATTGATACAGGCGACATCATTGTTCCTGTAGAAGTAAAGGCTGAAGTAAATCTTAGAGCAAAAAGCTTAAAAACTTATCAGGAAAAATTTTCTCCAGAAGTTTCTGTCCGTACATCCATGTCAGATTACAAAAAAGAAGACTGGCTCATCAATCTTCCGTTGTATGCAATAGATCAAATTAAGGCCGAAACTGCTATCTAACATTTTATTGCTTCATGAGTTCCAGTTGCTTTGAGAGGCGTTCTCGAATCAACTGCTGAAAACTGACTGGTTCAAGCACCTTTACCTTTCTCATTCGAATGGAGTAAAGAATTTGTTTAATAATTTATCCAAGGACTCAGCACAAGCTTTTTACTCCCGCACTTAGGACACTTGGGCTCATCTTTCATCTTTTCTATGATAAAACCAATTCCCAAACGATTAGGACAAGGCCCAGTAAAAGTATGCTGGCATTTTTTGCAAAGCAAATGAACAGTCTCCCCTGGTTGTGGTGCTCTCATATATTACCTCCTTTTGTATCAATGGAGCTAGTAGATTTTAAATCAACTCAATTCAAATGCAATCTTTTGCATCGACTCATTATATGAAACTTTATCACCATATACTGCCTGCAAGCTTTCTAAAAACCGACTTAATTTCTTAGAAACAGCACTTTTTGTAAGTCCACCATGCATTGCTCCAATTTCCACTTGATTGGGTAAAGAATAGGTTGTATCATTAAAAAAACTATTTACCATTTCCCTGTTCAAGAATGAAAATTTTTGCAATATGTCTATATTAGCATATGCTATCGACTTCTTACTAGTACTTGCCACCGTACTGGAAGTTTTATCAAACATGGTCTGCAGAATATATACCGTCAATATATCCGAAAGCGATTTATCCCTTTTCTTTTCCCAAAGCTGTTGCATTTGAGACAAAATACTTGTTAATGCTTTTCTTGCTTCTATACCTTCAACAATGGTTCCTTCAATGTCCAACGACTCATCCTTGACAAAATCCATAAGGGAAATTTCATCATTCTCTCCCGAATAACAGGAATCTAAAGATTGAGTTTTATTTATTGCACAGTTATACAATAATTCAAACTCACTATCATCAAGACGGAGCAACTTCTTTATTTGCTCAGCACGACGTCCCTTGTTTTTTATCAAGGAGGATAAATGCTCATCTTCCTTCTTGATTTTTCTAATCAAATTCAATTTTTCTCTTGGAATTTTCATTTGATTAGCCTCATTAATTCCTTCTTGAGCCTTCAAATAACAAAGCTTTTTATTTACTGCCGACAAAACATACCTTGCAAAATCCTCTCCTGTCTTGGAAGCCTGATTCCCCAAGGCTTTATCACAATGAAATTGCTTTTCAAAGTTTTTAAAGCACTCAAGCGTAACAAGAAATATTTCATCAGAATACTTTTTATTTTCCTTTTTTACATTGTGCCCCTCATCTTCATCCAAAATAGAGTTGCATTGCTCATCTAGGTAAAAGATTTGACAAACCTGAATAATAATTTTTTCCTTAAGAGTTTGTCGTTGAATCTCTACATTTTCCTTATCAAGCAACTCCTGATATTCAGAATACAATCTACAGATACAATCAAAATGATTGTTGGCACTACTCGTCATACATCAGTCCTCAAAAAGAGTTTTTATAGTCTGTACTGCTTTCTTACTATCTGAACACTCTAGCACGGTAGTAAGACTATTGAGCATATACAAAGGGGTAATATCGTAAATCATTTCAGAGCCAGGAACAATTTCTGATGAGCCAGACTTGAATTCAACCTTTGAATAAACAATATTTCCAATGGTGCAATGAAAGAATTTTTCTGCAAATTGCAGAACACTAAAAATCAGAAGCACCGGAGTCTTAGGGCCAAAGGTAACATCTACATACAACTCGGCATCTTCTTCCAACTCATCCAAAAGCTGCTCATAAAGCTTGTGGAAATTTGTCTTTGTTTCATCAAAGGGTCTAGAGATAAATGCTTCACGGATGTTAGCTCCAACAACATTCAGTTCTCGTAGCTCATCCATAAACTTAGTTACGTTCTCTTGAAGAGCGTCCCCTTCCCTTGTTGTTCCAATCAAGATAACCTTAACGTCATCATCCTTCTCCAGATTATTTGCTAATGCAGAATTCACTGCAAAATAAACTGGTACATCCACTTGAATCGATGTATTTCCATTTACAGGATACAATCTCTTTTCCAATCTATTGCTCGTTGGTAAAGTTGAAATTACAATCTTTTTCATAAAATCACCTCCAGGATTATCTTTCTGAAACTTTAAAGTATCCTTGTTTTATCAAAGTTGACAAAACCTTTCAAAACAAGGAATTTTAACTCAACTTCATTTTATCACATAAAAGTGAAGTTAGAAGAACATCCTTCAAGAATTTCACTAGCAAACTATGCAATCTCAATCAGATTAATATTTCCCTTGTATCTTTTCAGTTCAGAATACAATGGATCATGATTAAAAGTTTTCATCAATGAATGTTTCTTGGATACTTTCACTTCTTTCTTCTCTTCTAAATGAACATCTTGGCTAATTTCGTCCCAATACAAAGACTGCTCTTGCTTATTTTTACAGTTGTAATATGGTCGATTGTATTCATAGTTCTGTCCATCCAAGTAATCCTTATAAGAAATTTCTGTTACAGAAATAATGGCATCCTTGTAATCATGCTTTACTCGAGGAAACTGTCTTGTTTTTGCAGCTGCACGAGATGCACTATCTGCTGCCACATAGAACTGCCCCTTAAAATACATTCCCTTACCAACATGCCCACACTTAGCCACAACCTTAAAGTACTTTAGTTGAGTAATAGATAAGTTTCCTGGAATCTCAAAGTATTCATTTCTACTGTTTGTAGGTGTCATAGTCCTTCCTCCTTAGCCTCTTGCACCTTTATTAGCTTTTTTCCAAACTCTAAAATCTTCTATATCACTCTGAACTGCCTTCAAACAGAAGGTCACCATCATTGCGTCATCCAGCAAGCCTACTCCAGGAAGAGCATCTGAAATAATATCCAGTGGGGAAAATACGTACACCAGGGTCAGAATTATCATTCCAATTGTTCTGTAAGGAATTTCCCTGTATTCCTTTTTTACCCAGGCAGCTACCATGTCGCACATGGTTTTAATGTCATCAAAAAAATTCTCTAAGGGACCGTTGGAACTTTTGGTCAGAATACCTTCCGTGTTATTAATAACTGTAGATATATCGTCAGCATTAAACTTTCCTCTCTTAATTGACTCGAAACTAGCTTCAACCTTTGACTTATCTTTGCGTGAAAAAATACTCATAACCTTATCTCCTTTAATGGTTTGTTATGGTGATACCATGTATCACCCATCATATATAAGCAATTTCCATGCCAACTTTAGATTATGAGAAAAATGAAGTTTTTTTCCCTAGACCCTCATAAATCAAAATGAAATAAGAATAATTTTACCTTTACAAAGGTATTTTTTAACCTTATAATGATACAGAGGAATAAGAATGGTAGAAAAACAAATTATTTTAGCATTTTGGGATCCAAATCACCTTGGAAGCATTGCACTTGAAAATACACTAAAAGGGCTTGTAGCCCACAAGATAAAACCCACAGCCATCGTCTATCTTATTTGCCAATACATATACGAAAATACCACTATTAAAGATAAACCTTCTGAAAAATGGCCTAAAGGAAGGAATCCTCAAGAAAGAATAGCCTTTCTCACGGAATATTATAAAGACAGCAGTATCAACTTTATTCCATTAATTATTCCCTCATCTGAATTTCCCGAAGGAAGCGCCGACAGCCTAAAAGCTATCGAATCAGCTATTACAAACTTTGTGTTTCCAGAGATTATTAAACTTAATCCCCATGAATTACATCTTACCCTCACCTCTGGTACCCAATCCATGCGATTTGCCTGGATTTCTCTTTATACAAAATCACTCCTTACCCGTTCCTTTGGCGATAATGTCCATATTTGGCAAAGATTTTCTGACAGAGGAAAAAAAACACCCCAAACAGATACCTATGAACTCTATGAAATGGAAATTGAAAAAAATCCTTTCATTGATGCTATAGAAAAACAAACCTACACCTCAAATGAAATCTCACCAGTAAACCTAGACTTTGATGGAAAAATCAGACGCAACGCTGCCATAGATGTTCCCATGCTTATACTTGGTGAACGAGGAATAGGAAAGTCAACGTTAATAGAAACAACTATCGTTCCAACAAAAAAAGCAAAGGGATATATAGAAAAAACAGAAGTTCAAACCATTATTTGTGGACAACTAGATTCTGAACTAGCTGCCGACGAGCTGTTTGGTCATGAAAAAGGAGCATTCACAGGGGCAGTAGCTCCAAAGCAAGGTAAAATCCAGCTGGCACACAAGGGAATTTTGTTCCTTGATGAAATCCAAGACTT
>JAGCMR010000134.1 GCA_017646305.1 Spirochaetaceae bacterium | reverse complement strand
GGAGTAAAGCCTCGTTCTATTAAGTTCTTCAATGTAATTGCAGCCCTCAAGGGAGCATTGCGGGTAGTTCGTGCCTTGGACAATTGTACCGTTTATACCTTGTGGATGGATCCTGTGTTGAATAGCTCCGCCTACATTATGCCAGGATTAGGAGATGCTGGAGATCGTCTCAACGGTCGTGACACCGAGGATTCTCCCCGCAACATCATTCAGCTTATTGCAGACTACGGAACAAATATTACTGGTTTGTATCGTTCTCAGCTCCGTAAAATTGAGCAAACTGTTTTAGGTACTGTCTAGCAATGAAAAAAGGCTTGTACCCTTTTGTTCTTGTTGCCTTTGTGTTTTTACTTTTTTCCTGTAGTTCTCAGCAGGGAATTGGTATTGTAGGGGAGAAAGACCGAATCTACAGCAATATCTTGTCTGAATATTATCTTATTGGCGATGCGTATCTAGATAATAAGAATTATCAGAAGGCTATTGAGTATTACACAAAGGCACTTGATCATCCTGATTTAACTGAATCTGCTCAATACAAGATAGCCTTTACCTATGCTTTATCAGAGAATTGGGAAAAAGCCCGACTTGGATATGAACAGCTGTTGGAAAAAGACCCTGATAATAGTGACCTTGAAAAAAGTCTCGCCTATATTTACGCTCGGCAGGGTGATTTAGCCTATGCAAGTGCAAGTTATCGTAAACTGGTAGAGAAGAATCCCTACGATCAGGCCCTGCAGGAAAACTTTATCACGGTATTGATTACAGGAAATTATCTTGAAGAGGCTGAAATTGCCCTCCATCAGCTTAAAACGGATTTTCCAGATAATAGCTCTATCGATGATTTTGAAAATAAGCTTACAAAAGCTTGGGAGTCTCAGGAAGGAAAAACTGCTGTTTTAGAGGATGAGATTTTAGAAAAGTCTCAAGAACAAGATCAAGGTGATAAAGATCAAGAGCCTATAGTTGAAGAAAACACAAATGAGTAAGCTTTTTAAGAAGCTTTAGCAAAATAAAATGGGCTATTCAGCTTGAATTAACTTCAAACTAGATAGCCCATTTTTATAGTATTAATTATTATTATTGTTCTTCGTCAGCGTAAGCAGAAATATACTGTCGATATTTTTCAGGATCAACTCTAAAGGCAACAATGGCAGTTTCTAGATCTGCAAAGGCACGGATCAAGGCCTGCTCAGCTTCTTCAAAAATTCTCTTTCCGGGAATTAATCTGAAGGAACGGGTGGAAATACCAATACCAATTTCATTATCCATACCGTTATCTTTTAAAATCTTTGAAAGGGCAACATAAACTTGCTCAGCCAGATCCAAGGCAGCATCCACATTGATGCTGTGTACAATGCAGGAGAATCCGTCATTTCCGTATTCAAAAATTAAATCTCGGAATTTATAGAATTCCAACAAGGTGTCATAAATTGCTTTATTTCGCTGGTCAGTTTTATCAAGTCCCTGGATTCTTACAATCATAAGACCAATATCTTCTTCTGAAGAAGCAGAACGAATCAACTCAGAATCAAGACGCTCTTCAAGATATGCTTCCCAACCAAAACCAGTTACTGGTGAAAAAAGACCTGCAGGCTCAGAAGATACATCTGAAGATTCTGCTGTAACCTCTGGTGATTCAACAGACTCTTGCACTGGTTCATGGAGATTATCTGTAACAGGCTCAAAGAAATCTGGCTCCTTTGTGGTGTCAATTTCTTGTGGAACCTCTTTTACAGGGGGCTCATAGCCTTGTAATGCCTTATCAATATTAAATTCATCCTTGGAAGCATTTTCAGAAGCAGGTAAATCAAGGTTTTCTTGGGTGAATTTTGCTTGTGTCACTACTGCATTTTCCAACTCAGTTTCCGATGGGATTTCTGGTTCAGTATCATAAATTGGATTTTCCTCAACTGGAGGTTCCAGTTCCTGTTCAAATGACTTAAAATCCTCTACAACATAATCATTGTCGGTAATTTCAGTTAAGTCTCCTTCTACTGGAGGGGGAACAAAATCTTCCTGCTGAACAGTTTCTTCTTCTACTGGAGGCATGGGATAG
The DNA here is from genome assembly GCA_017646305.1 of Spirochaetaceae bacterium. The sequence continues at coordinate 4,797 of JAGCMR010000134.1, read as the reverse complement.
TCAAGCTCAACCTCTGGAGACTGAAAATCTTCAACAGAAATCTCTTGTTGTTCCAATTCTTCTTCTTGTGGAAGTACAAAATGAGACTCTACTGGAATTTCATCTGCTGGAGGGAACTCAAAGGCTTCTTCTGGAAGATTATTTTCGTCAAAAAACTGATTTTCATCATCTGCTGGAAAATCAAAGCCATCATCTGCCAATGCATCAATGGAAGCTTCTGCATCTACTTCAGGAAAGTCAATCTTACTGTTTTTTAATCGCTGTGCTGTTGCAAGATCGTCAAAGCTTGTTTCTGTTTCCTGTTTTTGTTCGGTAAGATAAAGGTACATTAAGGCAATACCTGCAATCAATGTTCCTGCTAAAATGATGAGGAAAGAAATGCGGATATAAGAATAAATTACTGCAGGCTGCAATGAATATAAGGCACTGGTAATGAGATAATTTCCACTACCCAGCTCTACGGTATCGCTTTTAACCTGAACAAAGGAAGATGCAGCTGATACGGTTGGTTGACCTGTAATACCTTGAACGATAAAAGGTGAGGACAGAGGATAGGCAAAAATAACATTATTGTCTTGAGCAATAGTCACTACTGCAATAGTTTTATTTGAAGCAATTCTTGCTCGCAGTACATCTGAAAATTGCTGAGTACCAGGAGTATAGTATTCTGAGGCTACACCAACATCAGAGGTAAACTGATTCAATGTTGAATCAATAACCTTTGGTGCGTTTTTGTATTCAACAAGTAGTCCAACTGCAAAAAAAAGAACTGCCAAGGTGAACAAAGCAACGAGGCAGATAGAAAGAATCTTGATAGCTTTATTTTCCATACGTTTCAGTATATCGTACAGTTTGAGAGTATGCAAGTTTCATAATATAAAAAATATCACATTTATCATTGTTTTTTTTAATATACCATCCAAATAGGGGTAAAATAGAGTAAATAACTTCTTGTTTTTTTTCTTTCAATAGGTTGGTATACCAAGTCACAAAACCTTCATAATTTTTTTTACTGAGATGGGTTATTTTGATGGAATTGGAAGTTGAAAGAGGGCTTTCACTTGAAATTTTGTCCTTGGCTCCTTCTAGATAAATCCTTTTAGTATCAGTAATAATATGTACATCAGCATGGTTCTTTATGTATTGCTGAAATGATTTTCTGTATTCATCTAAAACTGTTGTAACAAGCCTGTCGTTTTCCTTGAAGGTTGTACCTCGATACATGAGTTCAACATATTTTTGCTCCAATGGAGTAGTTCTGTCTGCTGTAGTGGAAAACTGATCCTCAAAATAAGTACCCCGACAATAGGGCTTTCCCTGTACATAGGCAAAGTCTCCGCCACCCACTTGAATCTGATAAAAACCCATTTTATAGGCTAAATCCACTGCTGCTGCAGTTACTGTTCCGCTTCCTGTATCGATTTCTGGAAGCACAGATTCATATACATCGTGATTGTCAGAAACAATTTCTTTTAGATATGTTTCTAGCAATAGTGGCAAAGGATTTTTATTACGAAAAAATAAAATGGGACAGCCCCTTTCTTTACAACGAAGTATAACATCTGGAGAGCATGAAATATCGGCAGCTAAAACCATGGAGCTGGGAAGTTTTTGCAAAAAATGGCGTGTAGATGCAGCCTGTCCGTCTATGGTTACTGCCATATCTGGTATAATTCCATGACGTAAAAGCACTGGCAAGGCTGTATCTGTAGTAATCAAATAGATTTTTTCCCGAATTAGGCTGTTTTTTAAGTCAGGAATAAATGAATCAAGGCTGGGGCCTGCAGCTGCCACAAAGGCATATTTCTTTTGTATTTCTAGCTGCAAATCTCTGGGATTTGCTACAAGAGCTTTTAGGTTCAAAAAAAAGTTTCTAAACCAAAGCTTTCCGAAATGAGCTTGAGTTGAAAAATCGCCTGCAATGGATGCTAATGCTTGTTCCAAGGAAATTTTAAGTTGAGAAGCTTCTTCTGGAATTTGATCGTACCAAGAACGTACAGGCAAGAAAAAAAAGTTCCCATGAAGCAGAGGATTGTAGAGTTGTATAAAGCTTTGTGCCGCCTGACTACTGGAGGTAAGCCAAATATTATCCATGGAAAGCAATGTTTGTAAGTTAAAATTTTCTTTTAACCACTGAATATCATCAAGATTTTGTTCTATAACCAAAATCAGGCTTTGGGGAAATCTTTTTCGTAAAGCTTGAATGTGAATTCCGTTGCCAAGTCCAGCTACCACAAAAAATCCACCTTGTTCACCTTGTAGGTTAACAGTAGCACCAAAATTTTCTACCTCCTTCAAAGGAGCATAACGAGAAAACATGGTTTTTCCATTAAAAAAAACTGGTACTAAGGTTCCATCCTTGGCTTCCACTGTAGATTTATATAACATGGTCTTTTTTTTCTCCAATGGATTTTAGGTAGTCAATGATTTCATTTATGCATTTGCTGGACTTGTCTTTAATTTCTGCCTCAAGCTCAGATTTATCAAGGGTCCTGCCTAACAAGGCTTGTTCTGCTGGTAATAGGGTAGAAAGCCAATGGTGAGGGAGCTTCTGTTGCTTATAATTTTCCAAGGCTTCTAAGAGTAGATTATATCGTTGACGTTCATCTGGAATTATTACAGAACGAATTACAGGAAAACGTACTGTTGCTTTATTTTTTTTATATTGAGCAAGAATTGCTACAAATTTTTTCCAATCAATATCTTGGATTACACCAAGTCTATTGGAGAATTGATAGCTAGAATGAGCTAATCGGTAAAATCGATCCTTAAAACGGGTACTTTGACTTACAAACCACTGGGCATAAATCTCCAAGGATTGGGACGGAAGCTGCTGAGGAAACAATCGTGTTTCCTTAGGTGTAAGTCTCTGATCCTTTGCTTCAGCTGCCATTTCTAGTCGATTAGGCTGACAATGCTGGAAGCCCACTGCTGTGGCTAAATCAAGTCCACAGGCAAAAACTGGTCCTGTAGTAAGAGTGAGTGCCAGTTCCAACGCAGTTCCGCTGACAGTACCGTTACGAAGGGCTTGCAGAGAGGGTATTTTACAAATATCTAAAAGCTCAGATTCTGGGGCATCACCATACTTAAGAGGAATAATATTTTTTTCAAAAAGTTGTGCTGCAATAGCAGCTTCTGCTGGTAAGGCTAGGGGAATAGAGCAAAAATCAATATGGCGCTTTGCCCAGTAGCCACCGTCTGTAGAAATACATATATCTGGTTGGATTCCTGCTGCCAATAAAGGTGAGAGAGCCGAGGATAAGGCAATCAAAAAAAAGGAATCTCTGTACTTGATAATATAATCTAGAGAAGATTTCAATGATGGACCAGAAGCAACAAGTAAGATAGGTGCTGTTCCTGGTTCTATAGTGGAAGTATTTTTTACCCTGCTACAAAAAGAAATGGTATTTTTAAGCCATCGTTTTCCAAAATAAGCTCGAGTTCCTAAAATATCTCTGCTAGTTTGTACAAGATTTTTAATTTGCTGCCAGCAGTAATTGTATTCTTCTGAATATACCTGCTGAGATGGCTGCCAAGAGAGAAAACCTGCAGCTAAAACCACATCCTCACCATAGATATTTAATATTTGAATAACATTATCATAGTCAAAAACCTTGTCCCATAAATAATTATATTCATCAAAATCATGGGTAAAGCGTATGGCCACAAGAATTGCATCTGGATAGGTTTGTCTTAAAAAATCTACGCAGTAGGAGAGAGCAGGCTCTGTTACAACAATAAGCTTTGGAATAAAGCCAAAGTCTATGCCAGAGACAAATCGTTGGGCTTCTTTTACAGGATCATAGGCTGAATGAAGGCGAATTCCATTAACGGTACAGGTTTGTTTCCCTGTTTTAGCTAGACTATATTGAATCGTATTCATCCCAGACTCCGGGATACTATGACTGAACTGATTCAACGAGAATCTTAGAAGCGGAACTTCCTAATAAAGGAATAAAATACTTTTGTAATTGGAATTGCAGTAAATCTGCATCCATATTATCAGCATGAGAAAAGAACAAGACAATATCAAATTCATTCAAGGGGAATACAATATCATCACTAGACAGGATCTGTTGCAATCTATTTAAGGTTTCTGACAAAACAACAGGAAACAACAGGTCTAATGCTTCTGTGTCAATGTGTAAAATATCAGTAATTTCTGCAACTGGCTCCTTGATTGAAACTGAAAAGATTCTGCTTCCTTCCTGCAAGGGAGTAGGATGGTTAGCTTCTATTGCATTGAATATTTCTGCTGCAATATAATCTGCTAACTCAGGAATATTTTCATCAATAAGCTCACGATCGATTGTTTTATCTGCTACAAGAAGAATTGCTTGGATAGGAACATCCGCAAGCAAAATAAATGATTTTATGTGTAAGTCGGTAAGATTGTGATTGAACTCGTTAGAAAAAAGTTGGTAGAATGGCTCTAAATCATCACCAGAAAAGGTATGCCATTGCTGATGTTGTGGAAGTGTTCCATTCCAAAAATCAACGGAAGAAACAGATTTGAAGATAGAAACCGCATCAAATCCATGTTCATACCGCATAAAAAAACGCCGACCAAAAGGTACAAGGACTGCACTTTGCTTTAATGCAGCCCTTTCTGAGAAACTGTGGTAATCCTCAATTTTTTTCTTCTGGATGGAGTCGTCCATACTGCCAGAACTCCGAAGAGCCTTATCTCTGGCAAGTATGGCCTCCATGTGGCTTAATAAACCCATTATAATCCAAATTCTGTAAATAATTTCTTATACAACTCAAAGTGCTCTGAACGAGCAAACTCTGCGATTT
>JAGCMR010000133.1 GCA_017646305.1 Spirochaetaceae bacterium | reverse complement strand
GAGATGAAGGTGATATACTCTTTAATGTGTTCCGACACCACGGGAGCCTTATCCTGATGGGTGCATTGCACGATGATGGTGGAGGCTTGGGCGGAGGGCGTAATCTTCTTGGAATAAAAACCACGGGGAATCAGCACCATAGAATCAGTGGGATTCATGGAATTACCAGAGGAAAGGACTCCTGCCACACGAAAGTTGAAGGTTGCGTTTCCAGCTACAACAGTGACCGTTTGACCAATAGGATCTTCAGCTTCAAATAATCCTTCTGCAATTTCTGTACCGATAAGTAGTCGCTGCTGCCCCGTTACATTGTCGGATATGGAAAAATCACTTCCTTTATCGAGAGTAAGACCGTTGACCCCAAGATAACCAGGTTCTATGGCTATGGCACTAGCTGTAACAGTGGTTTCACCTCGACTTAAAGTCATACTGAGAGTATTGGTGTAATGAATGGACTTAATGTTTTCCACGGCGTCAAAGAGATTTTCTCGGAAGGTTTCGTTAAAGGTGACAGAGGCATTTCGACGACGCTGCATAAATCCACCTGAAATCTCTACTAAATCAAGGCCAGCAGAGGAAAAACTATCTTCCACTGTTTTTGTGGCACTTTCGCTAAGGGAGGTAATAACAATGACGGAAGCTACACCGATGATGATACCCAAAAGAGAGAGGAAGCTACGAATTTTGTTTCTGCGGAAATTTCTAAGAGCAAAAATCAAGTCGTCAAGCACGGGAACCTCCAAAATCAAGGGGATTTCCGTCTTGTAGGATTTTTCCGTCTAAGATGGAGATTTGACGAGGAGCTTGGGCACCGATTTTTTGATCGTGGGTAACGATGATAACGGTGGTTCCCTGACTATTGATACGAGAAAAGAGCTCCAATACACGGTGACCTGTCTCAGAGTCCAGAGCACCAGTGGGTTCGTCTGCAAGAATGATTTGCGGGCGAGTAACGGTGGCTCGAGCAATAGCTGCCCGCTGCTTTTGACCGCCAGAAAGCTCGGAAGGCAGGTGATGAAGTCTGTCCTGCAAGCCCATATCCACTAGGGCCTCTTCTGCTCGCCGCTTACTTTCCCTTCGGTCCACACCTTGGTACCGCAAAGGCAGCATTACGTTTTCCAAGACACTCATGGAGGGCAGCAAAAAATATTGCTGAAATACAAAGCCCACGGTTTTGTTCCGAAGATAGGCCAATTCCTTTTCGTTCATGGAGGCGGTGTTTTTACCGCCAATTTCCACCAAGCCCTTGGAGGGACGGTCAAGACAGCCAATCATGTTCATGAGGGTGGATTTGCCAGAGCCAGAAGGCCCCATAATGGTGATGTATTCACCCTGCCGTACCTGAAAAGAAACGCCACGAAGGGCTTTGACGTGAACATCGGCCACCTGATATTCCTTGGTGACACCTTCCATGCGGATGCAGATTTCTCCCTGCTGAATGTTCTGTCTAGCGTCCACCGAAACCTCCAGAAGGGGCACCAGAAGGAGGCATTCCTCCCATGCCAGGCATACCAAATCCCCCAAGGCCAGAATTTTCTTCTTTACTTTGAGAGCTGCTTCCTGCCTTAAAATTGCCGGGACGAGTACCAGATATTTGAGGAGCAGACTGAGGCTTTAACAGAGCATTTTCTGGAATTTCTCCTTGCACTACCTTGAAATAGGTTCGGTCGTAGGGAATGGCTTCAATTTCGATTTGTCTAGTGGAACCATCCTGTTGATACACCTCTACGTAGGATTTTTTGTCAGCAGAAAAACCTATAGCTTCCCGCTGAATCAAGGTGAGATTTTCTGGTGG
>JAGCMR010000132.1 GCA_017646305.1 Spirochaetaceae bacterium | reverse complement strand
GCTGAACAAAGCCGCGACACATTTCCCCTTCCTTGGCAAATTTCTTAAAAGGACGATCTCCCCCTTCCCAGCGATTCAGAATATTCTCGTGGTTTCCCTTCAAAAAGTGAAAATGCCTTGGAAAAGCTAGTTTACACCTCATAACCAAGGTCATAAGTCCAAGTCCCTCAGTCATTTCCTCTGTCAAAGCCTCACCCAACAGATTTCCTGCCTCGTATTCCTCCAAAGCCAAAAGCCATCGCTCTTGGTGGATCTCTGAATGAAGCCCATCTCCCACACACACAAGATTTATAGCCCCTGCTTTCAACAACTCCAGCACCGAAAGTTTTTTTGACTCAACCCTCTGAGGAAAATATTCAAAGAGGTTCGGCTCAAACTCTAAAATTTGCTGAAAAAAATCTCCCCTTCCGTGTAAATCAGGGACAATCATGGTGGGAACAGCAGGATGCTTTTTTACTAAATCCACCAAGCCTCCAGGTGTACCAGCTTGGCTCGTGGGTCGGTAAGAAGTATCCTCCTGTTCTAAAAGAGAAATAACTTGGTGTAATAAATGGGAAAATTCCTCATGAGATGGTAACTGCCGGGGGGAATACCCCTTTAAGAAGTCATTTCTGGGGGAACTCTTCCCACAGAAATTGGAATGGAGGTCACTTATATCTGTCATGGCCATTTTCAGTAAAATTAGGAAATAACCAGATTGTCGTTACCGATGGTAATTTTATCTCCAGGATTCAACTTTACGTATTTTTCAGGTGGAATACGCTGACCATTCAAAAAGGTTCCATTGGTGCTTTTTTCATCCTTAATAAAATAAGCATCCTTGATTTTTTGAATTACAGCGTGATGGCGGCTGGTGAGTTTATTATTCACCACAATATTATTCTCAGGAGCTCGCCCAATGGTGATTTTTGCCACCAACTGAATCTTGCTATCCTTAAAAAGAATTTGAGACACAATATTCATGTCATTCAATCGTTCCAGCCGCTGGCCTACCTTACTACTGGTTACAATGGTTTCATCTTTCATACCTTCTCTATCGGCCATTCCTAAAACTGAATTTAGATTTTGTCTCATATCAACTCCGAGAAATTCCACTGGTTTCTGCAACGGCATATTTACGAAAAATTATAAATAAACACAGAGCATGACTCAACAGGGTTATGGTCCAGGTTACTGGATAAGAATAGAACAACACTTCAAAGGTATGAAACCTTGGGATTTGAAAAATAGTTGCAATCCACAAAATACGTATTCCACAAACACCTGCAATGCTTACTACCATGGGCAAAAGGGAATGGCCCAAGCCTCTTACAGTATTGGCAGTCGTTTCCATCATGCCACATAAAGCATACAAAAGACAAATAATAGAAATACGAGTTGAACCAGCTGCAATTACTGCAGGATTATCAGAGTACAGACCTAAGAAAAAATGACGGAACAAGAATACTGTGCCTCCCAGCACAAGTCCTGTTACCATTACCGATAATTCAGACACCACCACTGCCCGCTTCACTCTATCTAGATGCCCTGCCCCAAGATTTTGGGAAGAAAAGGTCAAGGCTCCCTGGGCAAATCCGTTCATTGCAGTATAAATAAATCCTTCTATATTACCTGCAGCAGAGCTTCCCGCCACAACTTGAGCACCAAAGGTATTGATTGCAGACTGAATTACAATATTTGAAAGAGAAAAAACCATTCCCTGAAAACCAGCTGGTACTCCAATCTTTATCACCTGAAGCAAAACACCACGTTCAATTCGTAGCCGCCGTAAATCAAGATGAAACTCTCCCTCCTCCTTCATCAATGCCCGAATAACCAGCACAGCAGAAACACATTGGGAGATAATGGTAGCCAAGGCAACTCCTGCCACATCCATCTTAAACACAATTACAAAGATTAAATTCAAAATTACATTGATAATACCTGCAAAAAGTAAATAATACATGGGACGACGAGTATCACCCTTTGCCCGTAGCAAGGCACTACCAAAGTTATACACCATGGAAGCAGTAATTCCACCAAAATATACTTTCAAATATAAGCTAGCCAATCCAAATACTTCAACTGGCACCTTCATAAACTGAAGAATAAAGCGTGTTCCGATTATTCCCACTACGGTGAGAATAATTCCACTATATATACTCACTAAAACAGCTGTATGAACAGACTGCTCAACTGCAGATTTTTTTCCCGCACCAAAGAAATGGGCTGTCACAACATTTGTTCCAACAGAAAGCCCCACAAAAAGATTTACCATAAGATTGATTAAAGCACCTGTGGCACCTACTGCCGCTAAGGAATTTTCTCCAGCAAATCGCCCCACTACAATCACGTCAGCAGCATTAAACAAAAGCTGCAAGGTACTTGAAAAAATTAACGGGATGGAAAAACTCAACAACTTAACCAGAATTGGTCCACTAGTCATGTCAATCTGATGAGATTTAGATACGGAACTCATATACGCTAGTAATAGCACTAAAATGAAATACATTCAACACAAAAGAAAAAATATAAGTCAAAAAAAAATTAAAAAAAAGAAAAATTACTGTTGACAAAAAATACTGATAATGATATAGTCATTCATGTCGAGAGGTTAAACACCGATACCCGATACGGGCGAGAGTGGTGAAATTGGCAGACACGCCAGACTTAGGATCTGGTGCCCTAGGCGTAAGGGTTCAAGTCCCTTCTCTCGCATACCTAATAGGTAGCGAATCAGGGATACAGTGCTTTAGCCCAACGAATTTTGCGGGAATAGCTCAGTGGTAGAGCG